>JANNWA010000057.1:0-5195 GCA_031408275.1 Pseudomonadota bacterium | reverse complement strand
GCGCGATGGCAGGTGTCCATGATCATGACCATCGCGACCAGGCCGACGGTCTCGACGTACACGCCTTCGGACAAACCCTTGGCGAGCATCGAAGCCGACCATTTCTCGGTCAGGCGGCCGGGATCGTTCACGACTCGATGGACCAGCTCGGCGTGCGCCGCGCCTAGCGTGCCAAGCGTGTCGTGCGCGCCTTCGACCGCATTGGGCGACAGCGCCGCCTTGATCCGGGCGCAATGGGCGCAGTCGCGCGCGCTGCGGATCTCCGCGGCAACTGCGACGCGCTGCTCGCCGGTAAGCCAGGTGCCGGCCGCCGCGATGGCCGACCAGGCCCGCTCATGCGCCTCCACCAGGTCGGCACGCACGGGTAGAACGCTTCCTGCGAATGACTGGGTGAGCATGGCGGGTTCCTCCTTTGATTGGGCCAGGCAAAAAGCGATGGGGAATCAAGTTCTGCCTATTCTGCGCGTCGGGCCGATGACTGCGTCATAGACAGCATGGCCTGACGTCGCGCAAGGCTATCGGCGGGCCAATAGTTCTCGCGATCATAGAATTCCGGTACGGCGGGCACGCCAGGTGGTATCGCAAGCCAGGGTTGCCTGGATGCCGTGAAGATGTGGATGTCCGGCGGCAGCCGGTCCGGTTCATCGAGCGTTCCGACGCGGACAAATCGGAACAGCGGACCGGCGCCGGCATAGTTGCTCCAGAGCGCGATGCGGCAGTGCGGGCAGCGGCTGATTTTCTGGCCCCGCCCGCTCTGCGACGGCGTGTCGATCACCTCCGGCTTGCCGCTCAGCAGGGCGACCCGGTCCGCCTCGATCATTGCATTGAGCGCAAAGGAGGCCCCGCTTTCACGCTGGCACCAGCGACAGTGGCAGCAATGCACGAACAGCGGGCGGTCCTGCATGCGGTAGCGCATCTGGCGGCAGTCGCAGCCGCCTTCAAGGGGGTGCATGTGAGTATCCGGCGTCACGCCGCTCCAGTGAGGTCACTACAGGAAGCCTGTTTTTTTAAAAAAGGCATAACATCTGGCCTGAAACCGGCTCCTGCCAACGAGCCTAGGAAATAAAGTTCAACTTTCTAATGGATCTCCGGATCCGGGATCGGCGCCGTCCCCTCGAGGAAATCGAAGTCGCAACCCTCGTTGGCCTGCTTGATGTGGCGCGAGAAGATCGCCCCGTAGCCGCGCTCGTATTTGATCGGCGGGCGCACCCAGGCCGCCCTGCGTTTGGCCATCTCGGCCTCCGACACGTGCAGATTGAGCGCGCGCTTTTCAACGTCGAGCTCGATCATGTCTCCGTTTTGCACGAACGCGAGCGGTCCGCCGACGTAAGCTTCCGGGGCCACATGCAGGATGCAGGTGCCGTAGCTCGTGCCGCTCATGCGCCCATCCGACAACCTCACCATGTCCTTCACGCCCTGCTTGATGAGCTTCTTCGGCATCGGCAGCATGCCCCATTCCGGGAAGCCCGGGCCGCCCAGCGGCCCCGAGTTTTTAAGCACCAGCACGCACGAAGCGTCCACGTCGAGCTCGTCTGTATCGATGCGCGCCGCCATGTCGTTGTAGTCCTCGAACACCACGGCCCGGCCGGTGTGCTTGAGCAGCTTCGGGTCCGCCGCGCTGGTCTTGATTACCGCGCCGTCGGGCGCGAGGTTGCCGCGGATCATGACGATGCCGCCGGAGGCCTTGAGCGGCTTGTCGCGCGGCAGGATCACGTCGGCGTTCCACACCTTGGCGCCTTCGATGTTTTCGCCGAGCGTTTTTCCGTTCACGGTCTTCGCCGACAGGTCGAGCAGGTCGCGCAGCTGCCAGAGCAGGGCGCGCAGGCCGCCGGCGTAGAAGAAATCCTCCATCAGGTACTTGTTGCCCGAAGGACGCACGTTGGCGATCACGGGGGTCTTCGCGGAGATTTCGTTGTAGCGCTCGAGCGGAAACGGCAGGCCGGCGCGGCCGGCCATCGCCACGAGGTGCACGATCGCGTTGGTCGAGCCGCCCATGGCCATCAGCGTGGTGATGGCGTTGTCGAACGAGCCTTTCGACAGGATGTCGCGCGGCTTCAGGTCCTCCCACACCATTTCCACAATGCGCTTGCCCGAGAGGGTGGCCATGCGCGCGTGGTTGGAATCCGGCGCGGGGATCGACGAATAGCCCGGCAGCGTGAACCCGAGCGCCTCGGCCAGGGACATCATCGTCGCGGCCGTGCCCATGGTCATGCAGGTGCCGGGCGAGCGGGCGATGGTGTCCTCGATCTCGTTCCAGTCGCCCTGCGTGATGCGCCCGGCGCGCAGTTCGTCCCAGTACTTCCAGGTGTCGGAGCCCGAACCCAGGGTCTGGTCGCGCCAATGGGAGTTCAGCATCGGCCCGGCCGGCAGGTAGATCGTGGGCAGGTTCATGCTGGTCGCGCCCATGATCAGCGCGGGCGTGGTCTTGTCGCAGCCGCCCATGATCACCGCGCCGTCGGCGGGGTAGGACCGCAGCAGTTCCTCGGTCTCCATCGCGAGGAAGTTGCGGTACATCATCGTGGTGGGCTTCTGCATCGTCTCGGCCAGCGCCATCGCGGGCATCTCGAGCGGGAAGCCGCCCGCCTGCCAGACGCCACGCTTGACCTCTTCGACGCGCTGCTTGAAGTGCGTGTGGCAGTGGTTGATGTCCGACCAGGTGTTGATGATGGCGATGACCGGCTTGCCGGCGTAGTCGGTGCGGTCGTAGCCCATCTGCGCAGTGCGCGACCGATGGCCGAAGGAACGCATGTCGTTGACGCCGAACCAGCGGTGGCTGCGCAGGTCCTCGGGTTTTTTCTTCATCTTTGCGACTCCTTGTCTCCGGAACCGGGATTCTAATCCGCGCGGGGTATGATCGGCGCATGCAGATACCCACGTTTCACGACGCGCCCGCCAGGCTTGCGCGGGGGTTAGCGGCCTGGGCGGCGGGCTGGTGGCGCGTGTTCCATTTCGGCGCCACGGCACTGGTGATGGCCGCTTCTCCCTCGGCCTACGACCGCGCGACATCGACCCTCATGGCGCGCCAGATCTACTTCACCGCCTTGCAGATCCTGCCCGGTTTCCTGCTCGTTTCGGCGTTGCTCAGCTATACGGTGATCCGGATCGTGGTGCTCGGGGCGGACAAGTACGGCCTCGCGCAATACGCGCTGAACATCGCGGTGCGCGTGCAGGTTCTCGAGCTGATCCCGCTGTTCGTGGCCCTGTTCGTCGCGCTGCGCTCCGGCGCGGCGATTAACACCGAGGTCGTGCTGATGCACATCCGCGGCGACCTGGAGGCCCTGCAGCGCGCCGGGGCCGACCCGATGCGCCACGAACTGGTGCCGCGGGTGGTGGGCAGCGCCGTATCGGTGGTCGCCCTGACGGTGATTGCCGGGTCCATGGCGCTGGTGCTGGCCTATGTCGCGATGTACGGCTTTTCGCCCGGCGGGATGGAAGACTACGCGGACGCGATTGGCGCAATTTTCGACCTCCATGTCACGCTCGGCCTCGGCCTGAAGGCGCTGTTCTTCGGGCTGGCGGTGGCGATCATCCCGATCACGGCGAGCCTGGAAGTGCCGCGCGAGGTGCGCTTCGCCCCGATCGCGGTGCTCTCCGGGATGGTGCGGCTGTTCCTCGTGCTCATGCTGATCGAGGGCGCATCCCTGGCGGTCAAGTACATATAATCGGCCTCCCATGGACGAACTTCCCAAGCGCGCGCCCGAAGCCGCCGAAGGCATCAAGGCGGAGACCACGACCTCGGCGCCGATCAGACACCTCCAGTTCAAGGTGGCGCTGCTGCTCGCGCTGACGCTGGTGCTGTCGGTCGCGTTCGTCGCCTACGTGCTGTACGCGCGCGGGGTGTTCGAAAACGAGCAGAAGCTGGTGCTGGTCACCGAAAGCTCGGACGGCGTGAACGTCGGCATGCCCGTGACGTTCCGCGGCTTTTCCATCGGGCGCGTGCGCAGCATCGAGCTCGGCAACGACGCCACGGTACGCATCGAAATCGCGGTGCCGAAAAAGGACGCCCGCTGGCTGCGGGTGTCGAACGTGTTTATCATCGAGCGTACGCTGGTCGGCAGCGTGACCATCCGCGCCGCCACGGTCCAGCTCGACAATCCGCCGCTTCCCGACGGCGCCGTGTGCACCTCGCAGGCCGGGAGCAGCGGAGCGAAATGCACCGTGCTGCGCGGCGACGCGACCGAGGATATCCCGCACCTCGTTACCAATCTGAAGGACTTGTTGCACAACCTGCAGAACATGACCGCCGCCGATTCTAGCCTGGGGGCGAGCCTCGCCAACGTGCGCACGGTTACCGAACGCATGACCGGGCGTTACGGGGCGCTGTCGGCGGCCCTCGGCGGTGACGAGAACGCGCAGAAGGTGACTGCCTCGATCGACCGCGCCAACAAGCTGCTCGATTCGCTCGGCGGCGTTGCCGCCCGCCTCGACCAGACGCTCGCCAAGGCCGACCAGCGCGTATTCGGCAAGGACGGCGCGATGGATGAGACGCAGAAGGCGATCCAGCAGTTCAACGCCGTGCTTGGCGACGTGCGCGACAGCCTGAAGAAAGCCGATGCGGTGCTTGCCGACGCGCAGAAGATCGGCGCCAACGCGCGCGCCGCCACCGACGACCTCGCCACATTGCGAAGCGAGGTGGAGGCGAGCCTGCGCAAGGTCAGCGCCCTGATCAACGAAATCAACCGCAAGTGGCCGTTCGCGCGCGACACGGAGCTGAAGCTCCCATGAGGCGCGCGCCGTTCCTGGCCCTGGCCGCGCTGCTCTCGGCGTGCGCGGGCGGGCCGGCGCCGGCCGACTGGCAGGTCGGCGCGCATGCGTCGCTGAAGAATGTCGAGTCGGCGTATTTCGCCGGCAACGCGCGGGTTGCGCAAGCCGAGTTCGCGCGCGCGCGCGCCGAACTGGCGAGCACCGGCCGTGCCGACCTCGTGGCGCGCGCCGAACTCGTGCGCTGCGCGGCGCAGGTCGCGAGCCTTGCCTTCGACGATTGCCCCGGATTCCGGTCTCTCGCGCAGGACGCGGGCGCATCGGACCGTGCCTATGCGGTGTACCTCTCGGGCGACTGGCAGGGCCTCGACGCCAACGCGCTGCCGGCGCAGCATCGGGCAATCGTGGCGGGCGCGGGCGACGTGCTGCCCGACGACCCGTTCGCGCGGCTCGCCGCCGCCGGCGCGCTGATGCGCGCCGGGCGTATCGCGCCG
>JANNWA010000056.1:0-2134 GCA_031408275.1 Pseudomonadota bacterium | reverse complement strand
TGGAGGCCTCGGACAGCTGGAAGGCCTTTTCCACGGAGTCGACGATCTTCGGCAGGTTGGGGCGCGGGTCGAGCAGCCACATCTGCGATTTCATCGCAAAAGCATGGCTGCGCTCCTGGATGATCGAGGCGCCCTCGCCGTAATCCTCGCCCAGCACGATTACCGCGCCGCCCTTGACGCCTGGGGAAGCCAGGTTGGAGAGCGCATCCGAGTCGACGTTCGTGCCGACGATGGACTTGAAGGTGACGCAGCCGCGCACGGGGTAGTTGATCGACGCGCTCAGCATCGCGGCGGCGCCGGCTTCCGAGGCGTTGGTTTCGATGTGGATGCCGAGGTCATCCATGATGTCCCGCGCGTCGTTCAGCACGTCCATCATGTGGGAGACAGGCGCGCCCTGGTAGCCGCCGACGTAGGCCACGCCCGATTGCAGCAGGGCCTTGGTCACGGCCAGGATCCCTTCGCCGTGGAAGACCTCCCCGTCCCCGAGCTTGAGTTTCTCGACTTCTTCTTTGAACGAACGTTCCATCGTATGTCCTCCTATCCGAGCGCCTGCGGCAGCCACAGGGCCACGGCAGGCACGAAAAATACCAGCACGAGCACCAGGATGCTCATCATTACGTACGGCACCACCGCCTGGAAGATGTGGATCATCTGGACCTGCGGGGGCGAAACGCCCTTCATCGTCATCAGTAACAGGCCGTGGGGCGGCAGCAGCAGCCCCAGCTGCATGCAGATCAGGAACATTACACCGAACCAGACGAGATCGATGCCGAGCGCCTGCACCACCGGCATGAAGATCGGCAGCGTGATCAGCATCATGCTCACCTGGTCGACGAAGATGCCGAGGAAAATCAGCACCAGCATCATTCCCGCGACGACCGCCATCGGGGCAAGCCCCTGCCCGGTGATGAGCGACACCAGTCCGCTGCTCGCGCCCGAAAAGCTGAGTATCTGCGAAAACGTGGTCGCGCCGACGATGATGAACAGGATCATGCCGGAGATGCCCACCGTGCCGCGGAGCGCGGCGATCATGTTCGACGCGGTCAGCGCCCGGTAGGCAAGCGCAAGCACGACCGTGGCGAAAGCCCCGATGGCCGCCGATTCGGTCGGCGTCGCCCATCCCGCCGACATCGAGGCGATCACGATGACGAAGATCGACACCAGCGGCAGCACGTACTGCACGAACGGACGCAGCTTTTCCCATCCCGGGTACTCGGCCAGATCGGAGGGCGGTGCCAGCCTGGGGTCGAG
Source organism: Pseudomonadota bacterium (assembly GCA_031408275.1). Taxonomy (GTDB): domain Bacteria; phylum Pseudomonadota; class Gammaproteobacteria; order Burkholderiales; family SG8-39; genus SZAS-79. The sequence continues at coordinate 883 of JANNWA010000056.1, read as the reverse complement.
TTTCACCCGCACGATGATGTAGACCACGAACATCGCCGACAGGATCAGGCCCGGCACCACCCCGCCGATCAGGAGCTTGGAGATCGAGATGCCGGACAGGCTGCCCAGCAGCACCGTGAGTGCCGAGGGCGGGATCAGCATGTCCACCGCGCCGATCGCCATGATCGGGCCGGTGGCCATGGTCGGGTGGTAGCCGCGGGCAAGCATCACCGGGACCATGAGGCTGCCCAGCATGGCGGTGGTGGCGATGGTCGAGCCGGAGATCGCCGAAAACACCGTGCCGGCCACCACTGCGACCACCGCGAGGCGCCCCGGCACCTGGCTGATCATGCGCTCGATGCCCTCGATAACCTTTACCGCGAGGCCCGTGTGGAAGAGCACCTCGCCCATCAGCACGAACAGCGGGATCGGCGTCAGCGAGAAGCTGGTGACGGACTGCACACTGTTGCGCGCGAGCTGCACCAGGCCGGGTTCCCCGCCCAGCCATATCACTGCGCCGACGAGGTTGATGACGAGGAATGTGAACGCCACCGGCAGGCCGAAGAACAGCAGCACCGTCGAGCCGCCGAGCAGGATCCAGGCGGCGATCTGCCAGGAAATCACGGTCAGGAGGCCGAGACCGCGTCTTCGCGGGGAGCGCGCTCACCCAGCCAGAGGCGGCGCACCCGGAACAGCACTTCGATCGCGAGCAGGAGGAACGCGAAGGGGAGCGGCGCCAGAAACCACCATTCCGGAGTGACGAGCGTCTTGATGGTGAGCGCGCCGGAGGCGTGGCTCGCCAGGGTCGCCTGCGCGCCGTAGTAGGCGAGCAGGACGCAGCACGCGAACGCCAGTACGTCCGTGAACCATTCGAAGTGCCACGCCACGTGGCGCGGCAGCATCC
>JANNWA010000055.1:0-1743 GCA_031408275.1 Pseudomonadota bacterium | reverse complement strand
CCGGGGCCGGTGCACATCACCACCGCGGCCGACGTGGTCGGCGCTCAGGCGATCGACGACAAGATCCTGCTGCCGCCGCTCAAGGCGCAGGCGTTTCCGATGGCGTTCGCGGCAGATGTGGCCGCGGCTGATGCGGGTGGGCGCATCCGCGCGGCGCGGCGCCCAGTGATCCTCGCCGGCATCGCAGCGGTGCGCGCGGATGCCGGCGCGAGCCTCGCACGCCTGGCCGAAACCCTGGGCTGCCCGGTCGTGGTGGCCCCGATGGCCAAGGGCGTGTTGGCCGAAGACCACCCGCTCTACGCCGGCACGCTGGACATGGCGTGCAACCAGTTCGTCTGGCAGTTCCTCGCCGGGTGCGACCTGCTGCTCGCGGTCGGGTTCGACGCGGTGGAACTCATCAAGCCGTGGGAGTTGAACATACCGGCGATCCACATCGACGCCACGCCCAACACCGACCAGATCTATCCGGCCGAACTCGAGCTCGTCGGGCCGATCGCCGCGATCCTCGACGCGCTCAGCGCCGGGTACCGCGGGCAGGCGCGCTGGACGGAGCACGAGGTGGCCGCGCACCGCGATGCGCTCACGGCGAAGTACTACGAGGGGCGCGTCGCCGGGCGGCTCAATCCCACCGACGTGATCGACGTGGTGCGCAGTGCCTCGTCGCGCGACACGATCGCCACCAGCGACGTCGGCTCGCACAAGCTCCTGGTCGGGCAGGGGTGGACCACTTACGCATCGCGCAGCACGCTGATCACCAATGGATTGTCCTCGATGGGCTTCTCGCTGCCCGCGGCAATCGCCGCCAAGCTCGTGCACCCGGACCGGCCGGTGGTGTGCTTTACGGGGGACGGCGGGCTCGCGATGGTGCAGGGCGAGTTACGGGTGGCCGCCAGCCTCAAGATCGACCCGCTGGTGATCGTGTTCTGCGACAACAGCCTGAACCGGATTGAACTCAAGCAATCCAAGCGCGGTTATCCCAGCCACGGCACCCTCATCGAGCCTACCGACATGGTCAAGCTCGCCGAATCGATGGGGTGTGCCGGTGCGATGGCGGATTCGGTCGCGGCCCTGGAAAAAATCCTGGCGGCCCCGCGTCCGAAAGACCGGCCCATGGTCGTCGGGGTGAAAATCGACCCGGCGCAGTACGCCGCGCAGTTCTGAACGTGAACCTCTCTGCTGTTGGCGTCTGGAGCCTGCGGGTGACGGCCATGAATACATGAGAATTGAAATCCTCGGCGCGGGACCGGCAGGGTTGCTGTTTGCGCTGCTCGCCAAGCGCCGCAATCCGGGCTGGGACATCCGCGTCGTCGAGCAGAACCCGCCGGACGCCACATTCGGCTTCGGCGTGGTGTTCTCGCAGGGCGCGCTGGCCTTCCTCGAGCGCGATTCCCCCGAGCTGCTCGCGCAGCTGTCAGGGCGCATGGAAGCCTGGCCCATGCAGCGCATCGTTCACCGCGATGAGCAGGTCGACATCGACGGTAACGGATTCTCCGCAATCGGCCGGCAGCACCTCAACCGCTTCCTGCAGGACCTCTGCCGCAAAATCGGGGTCGGAGTCGATTTTTCCAGGACCGTCATTTCGCTGGCCGAACTGGAGGGCGCCGACCTGGTCGTCGGCGCCGACGGCGCGAACTCGCTGGTACGCAAAAGCCTGGAACCTCAATTCGAACCGAAGATCGAATGGCTGGAGAACCGCTTCGCCTGGTACGGCACCGCGCAGGTTTTCGATTGCCTGACGCTCAC
>JANNWA010000054.1:0-10490 GCA_031408275.1 Pseudomonadota bacterium | reverse complement strand
CGTGACATTGGCATGCAGGTCCAGGCTCGCCATCACCGGGATGGAATCGCCGACGGTGCGGCGCACTCGCGCGAGGATCTCGCCTTCGCCGTCGTCCAGGTGCTCGGTGACCATCGCGCCATGCAGGTCGAGGTAAACGGCATCGGCCTTGGCATCGCGGATGCCCTCGACGATCATCGCCGCGATGCGCTCGAAGGCATCTTCGGTGACATGCGCCGAAGGCTCCGCCGCGGCCCAGGCCGTAGGTACGAGTGTGTGGCGCGTGCCTTTCATCTGCTCGATGAAGCCCGCGATCGGCAGGTTCCTGGCCACCATGGTCTCGAGCATCTCGCCGCCGCGCTGCAAACCCGGCCAGCCTTTGGTGCGCTCGAAATTGGCGTAGGTGGCCTTACTCGGCGCAAACGTGTTGGTCTCGTGCTGGAAACCGCCTATGGCGATGCGCATCAGTGCTGTTCCGTGGAAAAGGCGAAATTTCGCCCGGGGGCCGCGGCGAACAGCGCCTGGGTGTACTCGTGCCGCGGTCGCAGGAAGACCTCGGCGGCCGGGCCGTACTCCACCACGCGCCCCTGCGACATCACCGCCACGTGGTCGCAGATCTGCGCCGCCACGCGCAGGTCGTGGGTGATGAACAGCATCGCAAGGTTGAGCCGGCCGCGGATTTCCTCGAGCAGCGCAAGCACCTGCGCCTGCACGGAGACGTCGAGCGCGGACACTGCCTCATCGGCAATGAGCAGCTCCGGCTCCATGGCCAGCGCGCGGGCGATGCAGATGCGCTGCCGCTGGCCGCCGGAAAACTGGTGCGGATAGCGCTCGAGCGACGATGGGTCCATGCGCACCAGCTCCATGAGCTTGCGCGCCCGCTCTATGGCGTCGCCGCGCGCGACACCGTAGTTGAGCGGTCCCTCGATGATCGCCTCGCCAACCTTGCGGCGCGGGTTGAGCGAGCGATACGGGTCCTGGAACACGATCTGGACCTTGCGCCGCAGCGGCCGCAGGCGCGAGGCCGACAGCGTGGCGATGTCTTCGCCCTTGAGCAGGATCTTGCCGCCGGTCGGGTCGATCAGGCGCACTACGCAGCGCGCCACGGTGGATTTCCCGGAGCCGGATTCGCCGACGATGCCCAGCGTCTGGCCGCGCCGGATCTCCAGGTTCACGTCGCTGGCGGCGCGGACCTCGCGGCGCTTGGCAAGCCAGCCGCGATCCACGTAGGTCTTCGACAAGCCCTCGAGCGCAAGCACCACGGGCGCGCTTGCGTCCGCGGTGCGGTCGATCGGGGCAAGCGTCGGTACGGCGCGGATCAGCATCTTCGTGTATTCGTGCGTCGGGTGCTTGAGCACCTCGTCGCGCGTGCCGAACTCGACCAGTTCGCCGAGCCTGAGCACCGCGACGCGCTGCGCTATCTCGGCGACCACGCCGAAATCGTGGGTGATGAACAGCACGCCGGTGCCGTGGCGCGCCTGCAGGTCGCGGATCAGCTGCAGGATCTGCGCCTGCGTGGTCACGTCGAGCGCAGTGGTCGGTTCGTCGGCGATGATCAGCGCGGGATCGAGGATCAGGGCCATGGCGATCACGATGCGCTGGCGCTGGCCGCCCGACAGCTGGTGCGGGTAGGAGGCGTAGATGCGTTCCGGCTCGGGCAGGCTCACCTCGCGGATCGTTGCGAGGATCTTTTCCCGGCGCTCGTCCGGGGAGAGCCGGGTGTGTTCCCCAAGCACCTCGTCGATCTGGGCGCCGCAGGTCATCACCGGGTTCAGCGCAGTCATCGGTTCCTGGAACACCATGGACATGCGCGTGGCCCGCAGCTGGCGCAGGCGCGAAAGCGGCGCGTGCGTGATGTCCTCGCCTTCGAGCAGTATCGTGCCGCCCGCCACCGGCAGCGTCCTGGGCAAGAGGCCCATCACGCCCTGTGCGATCACCGACTTGCCCGAGCCCGATTCGCCGACCAGGCAGACGATCTCGCCGCGGTTCACGGTGAACGAGGCGCCCGAAACCGCATGCCTGCGGTCGCCGCCTTCGGGCAGCGCGATCGACAGCCCGCGCACCTCGAGCACCGGCCCGGTCTTTTCGCCGCCGCTCACGACCGCCGCGCCATCTTCGGGTCCAGCGTGTCGCGCAGGCCGTCGCCGAGGATGTTCACCGCGAGCACCGTCGCGGCAAGCAGCACCCCGGGGAAGAACACGTTGTGCGGGTAGGTCACGAACTGCACGCGCCCCTCGGCCATGATGTTGCCCCAGGTGGGGATGTCCGGCGGCAGGCCGACCCCGAGGAACGAGAGGATGGCTTCGACCAGAATACCGGCTGCGCAGATATAGGTGCCCTGCACGAGCAGCGGGGCGACGGTGTTGGGCAGGATGTGGAACAGCATGATCTTCCAGGTCGGGGTGCCCAGGGAAATGGCGGCCTCGACATAGGGTTCTTCGCGGATCGTGAGCACGAGCGACCTCACCAATCGGGTCACGCGCGGGATTTCCGGGATGGCGATCGCGATGATCACGGAGAGCAGGCTCGCGCGCCACATGGCCACCAGCGCGATCGCGATGAGGATGGCGGGGATCGCCATCACGCCGTCCATCACCCGCATCAGCGGGCCGTCGAGCCAGCGCAGGTAACCGGACGTAAGGCCGAGCAGGATGCCGAACGCGAGGGCCACGACCGCCGAGAACGAGCCGACCATCAGGGACACGCGGGTGCCGTAGAGCACGCGGCTATAGATGTCGCGGCCAAAGCTGTCAGAGCCCAGGATGAAGGTGTGCTTGATCGAGTCGCCATCCAGGGTCGTGATCTCGCCCGCCTGGCCCGGGGTCAAGTCGCGGCTGCCGGCGTCGAACAGGGTCGGGTCGACCGTCCCGAGCAATGGCGCCGCGACCGCGATGAACACGAGCGCCAGCAGCACGCAGCCGCCGATGCGTACCGACCAGTTGCGGCGCACCCGCTGCCACGCGCTCTCTTGGCGGATGACGGCGGCGGATTCGGTCGACAGTTCGTCGGTGTAAGCGGCCATCAGTACCGGATCCGCGGGTCGAAGAACACGTAGGACAGGTCCACCAGCAAGTTGATCATTACGTAGACCACCGAAAAGAACAGGATCACGCCCTGGATCGTCGGAAAGTCGCGCGCGAGCACCGCGTCCACAGTGAGGCGGCCAAGGCCAGGGATCGCGTACACCGATTCGGTCACCACCACGCCGCCGATCAACAACGCGATGCCGATGCCGATCACGGTGACGATCGGCACCGCCGCGTTGGCAAGGGCGTGGCGGATCAGGACGCGAGACTCCGGCAGTCCCTTGGCGCGCGCGGTGCGAATGTAGTCCTCGCCGAGCGCTTCGAGGACGGAGGCGCGCGTGACCCGCGCGATCAGCGCGATGTAGATCACCGATAGCGTGATCGAGGGCAGGATCAGGTGCTTGAGGAAGGGCCACAACCCGTCGCCAATCGGCTTGTAGCCCTGCACCGGCAGCCAGCCCAGCTTGAGGGATACGATCCAGATCAGGATGTAGGCGAGGACGAACACCGGCACGGAAAAACCCATGACGGAAAACCCCATCAGCATGCGGTCGAACCAACCGCCGAAGCGCCATGCGGCAAGCACGCCGAGCGGGACAGCGGTGAACACCGCGACGATGATCGTGAGCGTGGCGAGCGACACCGTGGCCTCGAGCCGCTGGCCGATGAGCGAGGTCACTTTCATCTTGAAGTAGAACGATTCGCCGAGGTCGCCCGAAAGTATGCTCTTGGCCCAAAGGGCGAACTGCACCGGCAGAGGCCGGTCGAGGCCGAGGCCTTCGCGGATTTTCGCGATTTGTTCGGTATTGGCCGCATCGCCTGCGAGTATGGCCGCCGGGTCGCCTGGCGTGAGCCGCAGCATCAGGAAGACGAGCACAGCCACGATCGCGAGGACCGGGATCGTGGAGAGCACTCTTCTGGCGAGGAACTTGTACATGTCTAGACGAAAACGGCCCCGGCGGATGCCGGAGCCGTCGTTCCGCGGGGCGGGATCAGTTCTTCTTCAGGTTCCAATAGAGGTTGCCGTTGGTGGTGAAGAAACCGCTGATGTTCTTGCGCGCCGCGACCGGCTGCACGTACTCGCCCAGCGGCGCGTGCGTGGCGATCTCGAATGCCCGCGACTGCACCGCGTCGGCGAGCTTCTTCTTCTTGGCTTCGTCGGTCTCGCGCATGAACTGGGCGCGCAGGTCGTTCAGCTTGTCGTCGCTCGCCCAGCCGAACCAGCCGGACTTCTCGCCGCGCGCGTCCATCGCCGCGTTGGCGATCGGGTTCCAGATGTCATGCGCCTGCCAGGCGGTGAGGAACATGTTCCAGCCGCCCTTGTCCGGGGCATCCTTCTTCGCGCGCCGCCCGACCAGCGTCTGCCAGTCCATGGCCTGCAGGTCCACCTTGAAGCCGGCCTGGCGCAGCAACTGCGCAGCCACGTCCGGCAGTTTCTGGATCGAGGCGAGGTCGGTGGGTTTCATCAGGACGACGGGCGTGCCGTCGTAACCCGAGGCCTTCAGCAGTTCCTGCGCCTTCCTCATGTTCGACTTGGACTGTATGTCGCTGCCGGCCGGGCTGCCGTAGGGCGTGCCGCAGGTGAACATGGACGGGCAGGCGCGGTAGTACTCCTTCAGGCCGACCTGTGCCTTGAGGAAAGGCTCCTGCGAGAACGCGGCCAGCGCGGCGCGCCGCACGGCCGGGTTGTCGAACGGCTTGTGCAGGTGGTTGAAGCGGGCCATGTATTGCAGGCCGGCCGGCGCCGGATTGAGAATCTGCACGCCGGCGGCCTTCTTCAGCGATTCGATGCTTTCGAACGCCGGGGCCTCGATGATGTCGACCTCGCCGTTGGCGAGCGCGTTCGCCTGGGCCTGCGCGTCGCGCAGGGCGAGGTTCCACTCCACCCGGTCGACGTAGACGTTCTTGCCGCCGGTCGAGCCCGACGGCGGTTCCTTGCGCGGCACGTACTTCGCGTTCCTGGTGTAGACGGCTTTGTCGCCGGGCTTGAACTCGTCGCGCTTGAAGACGTATGGGCCCGAGCCGATGTGCTCCTCGATCTGCTTGAATGCGTCGGTGTCGGCGATCCTTTTCGGCATGATGAAAAGCACGTTCGAGGACGGCTTGCCGAGCGCCTCGAGCAGGAACCCGCAGGCCTCGCGCAGGAAGATGCGGAAGGTGTCCGGCGCGGGCGTGTCCATGCGGTCGACGAAGGTCATGAGCGCCGTCCCCATGGCGTCGCGCTTGCCCCAGCGCGCGATCGAAGCGACCACGTCCTCGCTGGTCACCGGCTTGCCGTCGTGGAACTCCAGCCCTTTCCTCAGCTTGAATGTCCACAGGCGGTGGTCGGGGGACTCCGTCCAGCTTTCGACCATCTGCGGCTTGATCTGGTTCTTCTCGTCGGTGCCGAAGAGCGTGTCGTAGATCATGTAGCCGTGGTTGCGGCTCATGTAGGCGGTGGTCCAGATCGGGTCGAGGATCGCCAGGTTGGAGTGCGGGACGATGCGCAGGACCTTGTCCTGCGCGAGCGCGGACGGGCTGTGCACGGCGCACAGTGCAAGGAAAGAAACTGCGGCGGTGGCGAATCGGCGAGCGTTCATGGGACTCCCTTGGGAACGATGGTTTGGATCAGGTTAGCTGAAGCCCCGCAGGGCAGCAAGCCCGGGTGCCCGTGCGACGCAGTCCGCGCAGCCATGCCGGGGCGGGACCTCAATTCTTGCGGATGTTCCAGTAAAAGTCGCCTGGCCCGATCACCAGCCCCGTGATGCCCTTGCCCACTGCCGCCGGGGCCACGTACTCGCCGACCGGCGCGTGCGTGCCGACCTCGAAGCCGCGCACCTGCAACTGCTCGGCGATCTTCTTCTTCTCGCCCTCGTCGGTGGAGCGCGCGAATTTGTCGCGCAGCTCCTCGAGTTTTGCGTCGCAGGGCCAGCCGAACCACGCCTTGTCGCAGGCGCCGTTGAGGCCGAAATTGGCGATCGGGTTCCACATGTCCGGTTTGACGAACGCAGTCAGGAAAAGATTCCATCCGCCTTTGTCGGGCGCGTCCCTCTTGGCCCTGCGGCCGACCATGGTCTGCCAGTCCATGGCTTGCACGTCCACTTTGAAGCCAGCCTGGCGCAACAACTGCGCGGCGACGTCAGGCAGCTTGTTGATGGTGGCGATGTCGGTGGGCTTCAGGATCACCACCGTCGTGCCGTCGTAGCCGGAGGCCTTCAGCAGTTCCTGCGCCTTGCGCATGCTCGACTTGGACTGGATCTCGCTTCCCGCGGAGGTTGCATAGGTCGTGCCGCAGGTGAACATCGAGGCGCAGGTCCGGTACAGGTCGGGCACGCCCACCTGCGCCTTGAGGAACGCCTCCTGGTTAAACGCGGCCATCGCGGCCTGGCGGATCTTCTGATTGTTGAACGGCGGATGCAGGTGGTTGAAGCGGGCGACGTACTGGAAGCCCACGGGGTCCTTCACGACGATCTCGACGCGCTTGTCCGCGCGCAGCGTGGCGATCTGCTCGAACGGCACGCGTTCGATCATGTCGATCTCGCCCTTCTGCAGCGCGTTGACCTGCGTCTGCGGGTCGCGCAGCGCCATCACCCATTCGATGCGGTCGATGTACACGTTCTTGCCGCCGGCGGTGCCCGAGGCGGGTTCCTTGCGCGGCACGTATTTCGGGTTGCGCGTGTAAACCACCAGCGCGCCTGGCTTGAATTCGTCGCGTTTGAAGAGGTAAGGCCCCGAACCGACGTGCTCCTCGATCTGTTTCATCGCATCCGTCTCGGCGACCCGGCGCGGCATGATGAAAGGCACGTTCGCCGAAGGCTTGCCGAGCGCTTCAAGCACGAAGCCGCAGGGCTCGCGCAGGAACAGGCGGAACGTGTCGGGAGCCGGGGCGTCCATGCGCTCGACGAAGGTGGCGAGCTTCTGTCCCATCGAATCGCGCTTGGCCCATCGCTGCAGGGAGGCCACCACGTCTTCTCCCGTGACCGGCTTGCCGTCGTGGAACTCGAGGCCCGGGCGCAGCTTGAAAGTCCACAGGCGCTTGTCCGGGCTGACGCTCCATTCGCCCACCATCTGCGGCTTGATCTGGTTCTTCTCGTCGGTACCGAACAAGGTGTCGTAGATCATGTAGCCGTGGTTGCGGCTCATGTACGCGGTGGTCCAGATGGGGTCGAGGATCGCGAGATTGGAGTGCGGCACTACGCGCAGGACCTTGTCCTGGGCGGATGCAGGCGCGCAGGCCAGCAGTGCGAAAAGCAGTGCGGCGAAGCGTGCGGTGGAGCAGGTCTTTTGCATGGCGAATCCCCCTTGGATTGCTCTAGTTATGCTGGCAAGATAGTCCACGCTCGGCGGCGGGGCAAGGGGCTTACCGGGAGAACCAGGAGGGTCAGCCGTGAAATTTCGGCTCGCAGTGCCGCCCTGCGCGAGAGCAGCGTGTCCCAGTCCATGGCCTGCAGGTCGACCTTGAAGCTGGCTTGCCGAAATAGGGTACTGTGGCAGCAAATTGGCTGGAGACCCGCATCCAGATGTCCTCCGAAGACGATAGTGGCAGCAATACCGACCGCCCCATGCGGCTCGCGACCCTCTACCTCATGCTCGCGGACGGGGGGCTGCACACCGCCCTGGCGCTGGGCGAGGCGACCGGGGCGTCCAGGCGCACCGTGTATCGGGACGTCGAGCGGCTGCGCGCGGCGGGGCTGGAAATCGAGGGGACTTCGCGGCTGGGGTACCGGTTGCTCGAAGTGCCTGAGCTCTCGCCTCTGTTCCTGACGCGCGCCGAGCGCGCGGAGCTGGTTGGCGTGGCGCCGGCGGGGCTCAAGGCGAAGCTGCGGGGGTTGTAGGTCTCTACTAAAGCGGGTCAGGTTCCCGCTTTTCCCCTGGCGGGTTCGTCGCCCGATTCGGCCGGCGCGTCCGGCACCCTGCTCAGGTAGTGCTCAAAGTCGCTGCGCTTGCCCTTCGCCGCTTCGGCGCGGAGATAGTCGAGCGTCATCATCGACGCCATCTTTTCCGCGGCGGCGCTCGCGATGAACTGGTTTACCGAGATCTCGTCGCGCTCGGCCAGTTCCTTGATCTTCTGGTGCACCGAGTTCGGCAAACGAACGGTCAATGCGGTCATGGTTTGCTCCTCAACAGGTTCAGGAAATCGGCGGGTGTGATAGCCCGCACTTTCAATTCCTCTACGCGGCGGAAATCCTTCACGTTGTGCGTCACGATGAACTCGCTGCCCGATGAAACCGCACACTCGATCAGCATGTCATCGTCGGGGTCTCGCGAAAACGGCCGCCACAAAAAATGCACGTCCTGCAGATGCGCCACCGATAACAGATAGCGCAGGAATCCAAGCGCTGCCTCAGGCGCCACTCCGGGCGGCAGGTGCTCCGGCCTGGTCAAGACCGCCTGCCACTCCGTATAGACCGCGACAGTCAGCGCAATCTCGAAGTGCGGCGTGGGCAGCATCGACACCAATTGGAAGCTCGCCCCGTTTCTTGAGCGGGACGCAGCGACCAGGACCGAGGTGTCGAGTACGATGCGCATGGTTACGCGGGTATAACCAAATTATAGCTCAGTTTGGGCTGGTGGCGATGGCGCCCGTGGTGCTCAAGGCGAAGCTGCGGGGGGTGTCGGTCCCCGGCCGTCCGGTCTATTCGAATAGCTTCCCAGCACGGGGGCGAACCGCCTTGCCCTTCTGCGCGCGGACGAGCAGCCAGTTGTGCACATCCGCCGCTTCCATGACTTCGGTTATTCCCGGTCCGGGTCCGGGCAGCCTACGATGGCAGCAATTCGCCCTGGAACCCGCTCCCAGACTGGGCCTCGGACAAAAAGTGGCAGCAATTAAAAACTATTTCTTGTCCAGGTTCCAGTACACGTAGACCGGCGCGTTCAGCAGGCCCGTGATGTTTTTCCGCGTCGCCACCGGCTGGAAATACTCACCCAGCGCCGCGTGGGTGCCGATCTCCAGCGCACGCAACTGGGCGGCGTCGGCCACCTTCTTCCTGTCGGCATCGGTCGCCGCACGCAGGAAATCCTCGCGCAACTTCTCGAGCGTCGCATCGCACGGCCAGCCCGGCCAGGCCTTGTCGCAGGAGGCGTTCATCGGCAGGCTGACCACCGGGTTGGCCACGTCGAGGCCGTTCAGGGTGGTCATGAAGATGCTCCAGCCGCCCTGGGCCGGCAGACTGTTCTTCGCCCTCCGTGAGAGAAGCGCGTTCCAGTCCATGGCCAGCAGGTCGACCTTGAAGCCCGCCTGGCGCAACTGCTGCGCGGCGACCGTGGGAAGCTTGGCAATGGTGGCGAGGTCCGTGGGTTGCAGGATCACGATGGGCGTGCCGTCATATCCCGCTTCTTTCAGCAGTTCGCGGGCGCGCTTGATGTCGCCGCGCAACAGGCCTTCCATGCCGGCCTTCGTTTCGTAAGGCGTGCCGCAGGTGTAGAGCGAGGCGCACAGGCGGTACAGGTCGGGCGAGACGTATTGCGCCTTGAGGAACGGCTCGGGCGACAGCGCGACAAGCGCCGCGCGGCGGATGCGCACGTCGTTGAACGGCGGATGGAGGTGGTTGAAGCGCAGCACCACCTGCGCGCCGGCCTTGTTGTCGTGCACGACGATGTCGGGATTGGCGCGCAGCGCGGGGTAGTGCTCGTGGGCCGGTTGCTCGACGAGGTCGATCTCGCCCGCCACGAGCGCGTTCACCTGGGTCTGCGCATCGCGCAGGATCTGCCACTCCACGCGATCGACGAACACGCGCTTGCCGCCGGCCGTGCCCGAGGGCGGCTCGGACCGCGGCCGGTACTTGGGGTTCTTCACGTACACGGCGAGGCTGCCCGGCTTCCATTCGTCGCGCTTGAAGATGTACGGCCCGCTGCCGGTCGGGTCCTCGATCTGCTTGTCCGCCGGGGTGGCCGCGATGCGCTTGGGCAGGATGAAAGGCACGTTCGCGCCGGGCTTGCCGAGCGCCTCGAGCACCATCCCGAACGGCTCCCTGAGCACCAGCCGGAAGGTACGCGCGTCCACCGCCTCCCAGCGCTCGGCCGCGGCCGCCAGGCGCTGGCCGAGGCTGTCCTTCTTCGACCAGCGCTCGAGCGACGCGATCACGTCTTCGCTCGTGACGGGCTGGCCGTCGTGGAACTCCAGTCCCTCGCGCAGAGTAAATGTCCAGGTCTTGCGATCCCCGCCCACCGACCACTTGTCCACCATCTGCGGCTGGACGCGGCTGTTGGCATCCGTGCCGAAGAGCGTGTCGTACACCATGTAGCCGTGGCTGCGCGTAACGGTGGCGGTGGTGAAGTGCGGGTCGAGGACCGCGAGGTTGGACTGGGGTGCGATGCGGATGACTTTCGGCTGTTGTCCCAGGGCGGGCAGGGCGAGCGCGGCCAGGGCGAGCAGGGCGAGCTGCTTGCGAAGCGCGCTCACTGCAGGCCCCCTTCCGGCGCGAGCCGGCCATGCCAGTCGCTGCGAGCCTCGAACGTCGCGGCCAGCGCAAGGAGGTCGGCGTCTTTGCGAAAGCGCCCCACGAG
>JANNWA010000053.1:0-2138 GCA_031408275.1 Pseudomonadota bacterium | reverse complement strand
GATGTCCACCAACTGGGCCTACGCCCTCGCGGTGGAAAAACTTTCCGGTCAGGCGGTGCCCGACCGCGCCCAGTATCTGCGCATCATCATGGCGGAGCTCACTCGGCTGGTGAACCATTCGTGCCTGGTCGGATTCCTCTTCAACGACCTCGGCACCTCGTTCACGCCGCTGCTCTACGCCTTCCGCGAGCGCGAAAAGATCCTCGATCTCTTCGAGGCCCTCTCCGGCTCCCGCATGATGTGCAATTACCAGCGCTTCGGCGGCTGCCGCGTCGATCCCTCCCCCGAGTGGCTCGCCGCCGCGTCCGCGCTGGTGGACAATTTCCCGCGCTTCCTCGATGAATATGAGACGATGCTCACGGGCAACGAGATCATGCTCGCCCGCACCCAGGGCATCGGCCGCCTCGACCCGCAGCACGCCATCAACGCCGGCATCACCGGCCCCGTCCTCCGCGCCAGCGGCGTGGACTACGACATCCGCAAGGTCGACGGCACCGGTTTCTACTCGCGTTTCGACTTCCGCGTGCCGCTCGGCGCGCACGGCGACACCTACGACCGCTACATGATGCGCATCCTCGAGATGCGCGAGTCGGTGAAGATCCTCCAGCAGGCCTTCAAGACGCTCCCCGGCGGCCCGGTCATGGACCCCAAGGCCAAGCTCCGCGGCTTCCGCCCGAAGGCCGGTGAGGCCTACGGCCGCCTCGAGAGCCCCAAGGGCGAACTCGGCTTCTATCTCATCAGCGACGGTTCGCCCAACCCCTGGCGTTACCGCGTCCGTCCCCCCTCCCTCATCAACCTCACCCTCCTCGAGGAAATGTGCCTGGGCCACACGATCGCCGACTCCGTCGTCATCCTCGGCTCCATCGACATCGTCCTCGGCGAGGTCGACCGCTGAAACCACTCGATCCATGTGGAACTCAAGAAATCAGGAACCAAGCCACGCAGCCCTCTACCTGAATTCCTGCCTTCCTGAGTTCCACATTCTCTAATCCTACAAATTCCATGCTCGGCTCCGGCATCCTCAAAGGCCTCGGCGTCACCGCGAAGAACTTCGTGGGGAGCTACCATGACCCGGCGCGGATGGTCACGCAGGAGTATCCCGACACGCCGGCGAAGCTGCCCGAGGCCTACCGCAACTTCCCCTTCCTCGTCACGGAGAACGCCACCGACCCGATGGGCACGCTGCGCTGCGTCGCCTGCCAGATCTGCGAGAAGGAGTGCCCGCCGCAGTGCATCTACATCGAAAAGAGCAAGGACAAGAAGCCCGACGCCACCGGCAAGCCCCAGCTCTACCCCGCCGTCTTCGCGATCGACACCGCCGTCTGCATGAGCTGCCAGCTCTGCGTCGAGGTCTGCCCGTTCGACGCCATCAAGATGGACCATGTCTTCGAGGTCGCCGCCACGAATCGCTTCGAGGGCCTCCTGCTCAACCGCGAGGAGCTCGCCAAGCCCAACGAGTATTTTCACCAGATCCGCCCGACCGAGGCCGCCGAGGTGGACGGCCGCCTCACCGCCGAGCGCAAGGCCGCCGAGGAGAAGGCCAAGGCCGCCGCCGCCGCGAAAGCCGCCGCGCCCGCCAAGCCCGCGGCCCCTGTAGCCGGGGTCGCTGACCCCGGTCCGGCCTCAGCGAGGCCGGCTACAGCAGCGCCACCCGCTTCGCCTGTGGCCAAGCCACAGGACGAACCCCGCCGTAGCCCGGAGGGCGAAGGGGGGCGCGCCGCGCCCACCGCATGAGCCCCGCTCCCACCACTTCCTTTCTCGAACGCGCGCCCCTGCTGCTGCGCGACTGGATCGTGGACCGCTTCCCGGACGCAATGCAGTGGTTCGTGCACCACCTGCTGTCGATCACCGCAATCCTCACCGTCTTCGGCCTCTTCTTCGCGTTCACGACCATCGCCGAGCGCAAGCTGCTCGCCCGCCTCCAAAACCGCCTCGGCCCGAATCGCAGCGGCCTGCCCTGGTTCCGCAGCCTCAAGCTCTGGGGCCTCACCCAGCCGTTCGCCGACGCCATCAAGGCGATCACCAAGGAGGACGTCGTCCCCGCCGTCGCCGACAAGGTCCTGCATTTTCTCGCCCCGGTCGTCATCGTCGCGTTCTCGCTCCTCGGCTTCGCCGTGCTGCCCTTCGGCCGCCATCTC
>JANNWA010000052.1:0-29621 GCA_031408275.1 Pseudomonadota bacterium | reverse complement strand
CGCGATCAGTTCGTTGACGCTGGACGCCGGGAAGTCCTTCGGCACCCCGAGGTAGGTCGGAATGTTGGCGAGCCCCCGGATCGGCACGAAGTCGGCGAACGAATCGAACTTCACCTGCGCTCGCTGCATGTGGGGCAGGATCGTGAGGATGCTGTTGTTGAGCGCGGCGAGCGTGTAGCCGTCGGCCCGCGCAGTGGCAACGCGGTTCGCGCCGACCAGCCCGCCCGCGCCCGCGACGTTCTCGACCACCATCCCCTGGCCCAGTATTTCCGCGATCCGCTCGGTCACGAACCGGGCCGCGATATCGGATGCGCTTCCGGCCTGCAGCGGCAGCACCACCTGGATCGGCTTGGAGGGGAACACATCCTGGCCGAGCACTGCGCCAGGGGCCAGGACACAGGCGGCGAGGAAGGCCGCACGAAGCCGATGCAACATTGTTTTCTCTCCAGGGTTTGCCGCAGCAATATGTTGCCGCGATGCAACTGTGTCAACAAACTATTCGAAATTCAATCTTGCTCCGTCAAGCCTGCCGCGCCCAGGCGCCGGAGAGCATCGCGATGCCGTGCGCGCCGGCGCTCCAGGCGGATTCCAGATCTCCTTGCCCCATGCCGCCGATCGCATAGACGGGCAGCGTCGCACCGCGTGCCAGTGCGGCGAGACCGTCCCATCCGAGGGTCGGCACGCCTGGATGCGACGGCGTGGGCAGGACCGGGCCAACCACGGCGAAATCGAGCTCGAGCTTCATCGCCTGCGCGAGTTCGGCGGCGTCATGGCAGGACGCGCCGGCCAGCATACCGCCGGGTTTGACTTCGAGCCGCATCAGCGAACGCGAAGCGAAATGCACCCCGTCCGCCCCGCTTTCGCGCGCGACGTCTGCATCGGCGTTGACCAGCACGCGCGCCCCGTGGCGGTGGCAAAGGCCGGTGACCTTTCTTGCGAGTGTCAGCAGCGCCCCGCGCGCAAGCTGCTTCTCGCGCAGCTGCACCAGCTTCAATCCACCCTTTAGCCGCTCTTCCAGGCGATGCAGGAAGGCCTCCTCGCCCATGTCATGCACGGCGCTAACGGCGTACTCCTCCGGCAGCGCAAGCGAGGCGAGGATCGGCGAGTTCGCCGGGAGCATGGGCTCGAGCATTGCCTCGTCGAGGCGCTGCCAGGCCAGCGACTGCCCTTCCTTCGGGTGCGGCTCGCCAGCCCATTCGGTGACGCGGAAGAAATTGAGCCGTACCGTGGCGTGCGGATAAGTGAACACGCGCGAAAGCCACGGCCAGGCACGGCGCACTTCGATGCCGAGTTCCTCGTGCAGTTCGCGGGACAGGGCCTGTTCGGGCGGCTCCCCGGCCTCGACCTTGCCGCCGGGGAACTCCCACCAGCCCGCGTACACCTTGCCAGGCGGGCGCTTTGCGAGCAGGAAAGCGCCGTCGGCCCGCAGGATCACCGCCGCCGCGACCTCGACGACCACGCTATTTCCTGGGCTTGGCGCCCGTTCCGGCGCCGCCGGCATGGCGGCCCGCCCAGTCCCGCGCGAACTGGAACGCGATGCGGCCGCTGCGCGAACCGCGCAGCAGCGCCCACTGCAGCACTTCCTCGCGCGCGGCCTCGATCTCGCGCTGGCCGCAGCCGAAATGGCGCATCCAGTGCGCGGCGATCGCGAGGTACTCGTCCTGGTCGAACGGGTAGAACGACACCCACAGGCCGAAGCGCTCCGAGAGGGAAATCTTCTCCTCGGCGGTTTCCCCGGGATGGATTTCCTCGCCGATGTATTTCGTGTCGAGGTTCTCCTGCATGTACTCCGGCATGAGGTGGCGCCGGTTGGAGGTCGCGTAGATGAGCAGGTTGTCCGAGGTCGTGGAAATCGAGCCGTCGAGCGCCACCTTGAGCGCCTTGTAGCCCGGCTCGGCCTCCTCGAACGACAGGTCGTCGCAAAAGAGCATGAAGCGCTCGGGGCGCGGCGCGATCAGGTCGACGATGGCGGGCAGGTCCACGAGGTCGGTCTTGTCGACTTCGATCAGGCGCAGGCCGTCCTTCGAATACTTGTTCAGGAGGCCCTTGATCATCGAGGACTTGCCGGTGCCGCGCGCGCCGGTGAGCAGCACGTTGTTGGCCGGGCGGCCGGCGACGAACTGGCGCGTGTTCTGCTCGACCTTGGCCGTTTGCGCAGCGATGCCCTTCAGGTCAGACAACTTGATCTTGTGCACGTGGTGCACGGGATCGAGCCAGCCGCGCGTCGCGAGCCCGGAGCCTTTCCTCCAGCGGAACGCGACCGCCTTCCAGTCCGTCGGCGGAGGCGACGGGGGCAGCAGGCCGTCCAGCCGCCGCAGCAGGGAATCGAAGCGGGCGAGCACTTCGCCCAGGTCGGGTTTGGCGGCCATCAGGTCCGGTACTCGGCGTTGATCTTTACGTAGTCGAAGGAGAAGTCGCAGGTCCAGAGCGTTGCCGAAGCCGCTCCGCGGTTCAGCACCACGCGCACCGTGATCTCGGGCTGCTGCATTACGGTGTTGCCGGCCTCTTCACGATAGGCGGGATTGCGTCCCCCCTTCGTCGCCACAAGCACGTCGCCCAGGTACAGGTCGACGAACGCAGTGTCGAGGTCCGAGACTCCCGCATAGCCGATCGCGGCGAGGATGCGGCCGAGGTTCGGGTCGGAGGCGAAGAACGCGGTCTTCACCAGCGGCGAGTGCGCGATCGCGAAGCCGACCTTGCGGCATTCCTCGCGGCTGCGGCCGCCTTCGACCTGAACGGTGATGAACTTGGTGGCGCCTTCGCCGTCGCGCACGATCGCTTGCGCAAGCTGGATCGAAACCTCGCGGACGGCGCCGCGCAGCTCTGCATAGCCGGCGGCGGACGTGCCGCCGACCTCCACGCCCGATGCGCCGGTCGCAATCAGCATGAACGAGTCGTTCGTGGACGTATCGCCATCGACGGTAATGGAATTGAACGATTCGTCCGCGACCTCCCGCAGGAGTTCCTGCAGCATCGCGGCCGGGACCGCGGCGTCGGTGGCCACGAACCCGAGCATGGTGGCCATGTCCGGGTGGATCATGCCCGAACCCTTGGCGATCCCAGTCACCGTCACCGCCTTGCCGCCGACCTGCACCCTGCGCGACGCCGCCTTGGCAACGGTGTCCGTGGTCATGATCGCTTCGGCTGCGCTCGCCCAATTGCGCGCGCCAAGGCCCGCCTTTGCCGCCGGCAGGCCGGCCACGATGCGGTCCGACGGCAGGGGCTCCATGATCACGCCCGTGGAGAAAGGCAGGACTTCCTCGCGCGAGCAGCCCACCGCGGCGGCCACCGCGGTGCAAACGTCGAGCGCGCGCTTGAGCCCTTCGTCGCCGGTGCCGGCGTTAGCGTTACCGGTGTTGATGACCATCGCGCGCGGGGCCTTGCCCGAGGCGAGATGCGCCTTGCACAGGATTACGGGAGCGGCGCAAAAGCGGTTCTGCGTGAACACGCCGGCGACGGTTGTACCCGGCGCGAGGGTCACGAGCAGCAGATCCTTGCGATTCGCCTTGCGCACGCCGGCCATGGCGATGCCGAGTTCGACCCCGGTCACCGGGAACAACTGCTCCGGCTCGGGGGGCTGGAGGTTTACGGGCATGCGGCGGTTTCCTCGTGGCTTGCTGGATCAGGCCAGCTTCCCATGGCACTGCTTGTACTTCCTGCCCGATCCGCAGGGGCAGGGATCGTTGCGGCCAATCTTTTCGTTGTAGCGCTTGAACGGCTGCTGGGTTTTCTCCTCGGACGCCGGCGCCGGCGCAAGCGACGCCTCGACCGTCTCCTCGGAGGTGGCACTGCCCGGTTCGGCATGCTGGTAGCTCACGTTCTCCAGCGCCGGCGGCGCGTCCGGCACCTCGAGCGCGGCCTCCGACTTGATCTGGACCGCGATCAGCGTGCGCGTCACTTCGAGCTTGACCGATTCGATCAGCACGCCGAACAGTTCGAACGCTTCGCGCTTGTATTCCTGCTTGGGGTTCTTCTGCGCGTAGCCGCGCAGGTGGATGCCCTGGCGCAGGTGGTCGAGCGCCGCGAGGTGCTCGCGCCAGTGCGAGTCGAGGATCTGCAGCATGATGTAGCGCTCGTACTGCCGGAAGGATTCCTCCGCGCCCTCCGGCACCTTGGCCGCGTAGGCCTCGTCGGCTTTCGCGCTGATCCGCTCGAGCAGCGCATCGTCGGAGAGTTCGGGCTCCTTCTCGAGCCATTCCCTGAGCGGCAGGGGCAGCTGCAAATCGGCGGCGAGCGCCTTCTCGAGCCCAGGGATGTCCCATTGCTCCTCGACGCTTTCCGCCGGCACGTGCACGCGGAAGAGGTCGGCGACCACGCCGGTGCGCAGGTCGGCGATCCGCGCGGACACGTCCTTGGAATCGAGCAGCTCGTTGCGCAGCTGGTAGATCGTGCGGCGCTGGTCGTTGGAGACGTCGTCATACTCGAGCAATTGCTTCCTGATGTCGAAGTTGCGCGCCTCGACCTTGCGCTGGGCGCTTTCGATCGAGTTGGTGACCATGCGATGCTCGATCGCCTCGCCCTCGGGCATCTTGAGCATCACCATGATCTTGTTGATGCGCTCGCCGGCGAAGATCCGGAGCAGCGGGTCCTCGAGCGACAGGTAGAAACGCGAGGAGCCCGGGTCGCCCTGGCGACCGGAGCGGCCGCGCAACTGGTTGTCCACGCGCCGCGACTCGTGGCGCTCGGTGCCGATGATGTGCAGGCCGCCCTCGCGGATCACGAGGTCGTGCAGCTGCTGCCACTCGCTCTTGACCGTCTCGACCCGGCGCGCCTTTTCTGCGGCGTCGGGCTTGTCGTTCGCTTCGATCAGCTCGCATTGCTTCTCGACGTTGCCGCCGAGAACGATGTCGGTGCCGCGGCCGGCCATGTTGGTCGCGATCGTGACCATCTTCGGCCGCCCCGC
This sequence comes from Pseudomonadota bacterium, assembly GCA_031408275.1. Classification (GTDB taxonomy): domain Bacteria; phylum Pseudomonadota; class Gammaproteobacteria; order Burkholderiales; family SG8-39; genus SZAS-79. The sequence goes on along the minus strand of JANNWA010000052.1, from coordinate 24,718 downwards.
CTGGGCGATGATCTCGGCCTCGCGCGCGTGCTGCTTGGCGTTGAGGACCTGGTGCGGGAGGTTGCCGTCGCGCTTGAGCATCCCGGAGAGCAGCTCGGAGCTTTCGATCGAGGTCGTCCCCACGAGGACGGGCTGGCCGCGCTCGTGGCAGTCCTTGATGTCCTCGATGATGGCGTCGTACTTTTCCTTGTTGGTCCTGAAGACCTGGTCGAGCCGGTCGTCGCGGATCATGTCGCGGTGCGTCGGCACCACCACGGTCTCCAGGCCGTAGATCTCCTGGAATTCGTAGGCTTCCGTGTCGGCCGTCCCGGTCATGCCGGAGAGCCGCGTATACATGCGGAAGTAGTTCTGGAAGGTGATCGAGGCGAGCGTCTGGTTCTCGGACTGGATCGGGACGTTTTCCTTGGACTCGACTGCCTGGTGCAGGCCATCGGACCAGCGCCGGCCCGTCATCAGGCGCCCGGTGAACTCGTCGACGATGATGACTTCGCTGTCCTGCACTACATACTGCTGGTCGCGGTGGAACAGGTGGTGGGCACGCAGAGAAGCGTACAGGTGGTGGACGAGGTTGATGAATGTCGGCTCGTACAGGCTCGCGCCCTCGGGCAGCAGGCCCACGCGCGTCAGGATCTCCTCGGCGTGCGCGTGGCCGGCCTCGGAGAGCAGGATCTGGTGGTTCTTCTCGTCGACCCAGAAATCACCCGGGCCGTCTTCGGCTTCCTGCTTGGCCAGCAGCGGGGCGACCTCGTTCATGCGGTGATAGAGCTCGGTGCGGTCCTCCGCCTGGCCCGAGATGATCAGCGGCGTGCGCGCCTCGTCGATCAGGATCGAATCGACCTCGTCGACGATCGCGAAACTGAGGCTGCGCTGGTAGCGCTCCTCCACGTGCATCGCCATGTTGTCGCGCAGGTAGTCGAAGCCGAACTCGTTGTTGGTGCCGTACGTGATGTCGGCCGCGTAGGCCGCGCGCTTCTTTTCGGCCTCGAGCTGCGACAGGTTCACGCCCACCGTCATGCCGAGGAACCCGTACAGGCGCCCCATCCAGTCGGCGTCGCGCTGGGCGAGGTAGTCGTTCACGGTGACGATGTGCACGCCCTTGCCCGCGATCGCGTTGAGGTAGGCCGGCAGCGTGGACATGAGGGTCTTGCCCTCGCCCGTGCGCATCTCGGCGATCTTGCCCGCGTGCAGCACCATGCCGCCCACCAGCTGGACGTCGAAATGGCGCATCTTCAGGGTCCGCACGCCCGCCTCGCGCACGACGGCGAACGCCTCGGGCAGCAGGACGTCGAGAGTCTCCCCCGCGGCGAAGCGCTTCCTGAATTCGTCCGTCCTGGCGCGCAGCGCGTCGTCGGACAACGCCTTGGTCGAGGGCTCGAGCGCGTTGATGCGCGCGACGTTTCGGCCATAGGACTTGAGCAGGCGCTGGTTGCGGCTGCCGAATATCTTGGTGAGGAACTTGGTGATCATGCTGGCCGGGGTAGGCTGCGGGAAACGCAGCATCGGAAGGGCTCAGGGGCTCCCGTTCCGGAAAAAATCAAGATTTTAACATGGCACAGGCGCCCGATTGGCCCGCGGGGCCTGGCGCGCGGCTCAGCGGCGGGTGAGCTTTGCGGACGCCGGCGGCGGCGCCGAAGCGGACAGGAAGCGGGCCGGATTCTGCGCCGCGCCCTTGAAGCGGACCTCGAAATGCAGGTGGGAGCCCGTGGACCGGCCCGTGGAGCCGACCTCGGCGATCTTGCGCCCGCGCTGCACGATGTCCCCGTCCTTGACGAACATTTTCGAGGTGTGGGCGTAGCGCGTGACCAGGTCGTTGCCGTGGTCGATGTCGATCACGTTGCCGTATTGCGGATGAAAGCCCGCGAACTGCACGACGCCCCCGGCCGCCGCCACGATCGTCGTGCCTGTGTCGGCGAGGAAGTCCATGCCTTCGTGCATGGTGTGCTGGCCGGTGAACGGATCGATGCGCATGCCGAAGCTGGACGCGTTATAGGTGCCGGCGACCGGCAGGATCGTGGGCAGGAGCTTCTTCTTGACCGCCTGCTCGAACATCTGCGCTTCCAGCACTCCGAGCAGGTCGGTGCGGTTCTCCATCTGGCGGGAAAGGGTCGAGAGCTTCTGGTTGAACTCCTGCATGGACAGGTTCTGCGCGGGGAAGGACGTCGATTGGGCGCCGCCCAGGCCGGGCGCCTCGTTCAGCCGGAATTCCTGCGGCCGGATGCCGGCCACGGTGGAGAGCCGCTCGCCGAGCGCGTCCAGCCGGGTGAGCTGCGCCTGCATCTCGCCAAGCTTGACGGCCATCGCGTTGAGGTTCTGCTGGACGAACTCGCGCGCCTTCTGCGTCTCGCCCTGCTGGGCGGCGCGAACGACTTCCTGGAGGAACGGGATCTTTATGTCGACCGCGACGCGCAGGGTGATCGCGTAGAGGCCGATGGTCAGGCCGGTCAGCGCGACCAGCCCGAAAAGCGCGAATGCGAGCAGGTGGCGGGTGGTCAGGGTGACCGTTTTCGCCTTCGCCAGCCGGTCAGAGATTACAATGATCTGCAACTAACACTCCTCCGAACGGACCCATGTCAGCCCTCAAGATCAACCGCTTCCTCGCGGCGGGGGGCGATTTCCAGCCCATCATGGAAAAAGCGCGCGAAATCGAGGCGCTTTCCAGGCTGCTGGACGGTTTCCTGCCCCCTGAACTGGCACCGCTGGCACGCGTGGCCAATTTCAAGGACGGCAAACTCGTCATTCACGCCGCCAGTGGACCGGCGGCGGCCAAACTCAAACTATTGTCGGAAAGCCTGGGGGTTTACATCACGAAACAGCGGTCGCAGGTTAATTCAGTTTCCGTGAGGGTGCAACCCGGCGGCGGCGGGATGGTGGATGCTGCACCGCAAAAACATGCCCTGATGAGCGTCGTCGCACTCCAGGAGCTGGCCAGCCTGTATGCCCGTCTGCCTGACTCGCCGTTTCGTAAGTCGTTGAAATTAATACTAGAACGTCGCGGCCTCACACCATGACCAGGAGCCGCTCGAAGAACAGCAAGGCGAGGAACCCGAGCACCGCGGCCAGCCCGAACTGAAATACGCGCCAAGCGACCTTGAGGTACTTGCGGTTCCCGGTGAACGCCCAGGCGAGCACCGAGACCCCGATGCCGATCGCCGCCAGCAAGGCGACGATGCGAAGGAGGAGCATCCCGACCCGGGAGTCAGGCGAACTGTCGAACGAGGCCGGCCACCCCGGCCGGCGCCTCTTCGGCGCGCTCGAAGCTGACCACTTCCCAGGCATCCGGCCGCGCGATCAGCTCGCGCAGCAGCTTGTTGTTCAGGTCATGGCCGGACTTGTGCGCGCTGAAGGCGCCAAGGAGCGGTTTGCCCATGAGGTAGAGGTCGCCGATGGCGTCCAGGACCTTGTGGCGGATGAACTCGTCGCCGAATCGCAGGCCCTCGGCATTCAGTACGCGGTACTCGTCGAGCACCACGGCGTTGTCCAGGCCCCCGCCCAGCGCGAGGCCCGCCTCGCGCAACTGCTCCACATCCTGCATGAAGCCGAAAGTACGCGCCCGGGCGATCTCTTTCAAGTACGAAGTCTCGGCGAAATCAACGCTGACCGACTGGTTGCTTTTGTCGATGACCGGATGGTCGAACACGATCGAGAACGAGAGCTTGAAGCCGTCATACGGTTCGAGGCGCGCCCATTTGTCGCCCGCGGACACCTCGACACGCTTCAGAATCCGGACGAACTGTTTGGGCGCCGACTGCTCTTCGATGCCCGCGGCCTGGATGAGGAATACGAACGGCGCAGCGCTGCCGTCCATCACCGGCACTTCCGGCCCGTCGAGGTCGACATACACGTTGTCGACGCCCAGTCCCGACAGCGCCGACATGAGGTGTTCGACCGTATAGACCTTGGCGCTCCCGCTCACGAGGCACGAGGACAGCCGGGTCTCGCCGACAAACTCCGCCCGCGCAGGGATGTCCACTACGGGATCGAGGTCCAGACGGCGGAACACCACCCCGGTGCCCGGCTGCGCAGGACGCAGGACCATCCGGATCTTCTGCCCGGTATGCAGGCCGATGCCGGTGGTGCTTGTGAGCGCCTTAAGGGTGCGTTGACGGAGCATGGGGGATTGTTGTCGTAGCCAGCGCGCAAAGCGCGAAACTGAAAATTATAAGTGCCTGTTTATGCGGAAAGTGTAGCACATTGTAACATTGCTGCAAAGCAACAAACCAGCTGACCTCCCGGATCCCGACCCAACCGGCAAGGTCGAAGATCGGGTTCCGGAAGACGGCCGAGCCAGCTCAGTCGGCCTGCTTTCTCAGGAACGCAGGGATGTCGTACTTGTCGACACCGCTCTGCGCAAGCGCCTCGGCCTGGCGGGCCCGGTTGTTGCGCATGACCGCGGGCATCTCCAGGTGCTCGTAGTTTACCCCCGGCCCGGCGGCGGCCACCGGCTGGTTGTCGGTCCCGGTCTTCTGGGTCATGACGAGTTGGGGCTTCTGCTGGCGCTGCGCCGCCGCCGACCCGAGGCCCGTGGCCACCACCGTGACGCGCAGGTTGTCTTCCATCGACGGGTCATACACCGCGCCGAAGATGATCGTCGCGTCGTCCGCCGCGAAGCTGCGCACGGTGTTCATCACTGCCTTGACCTCGCCGTGCTTCAGGCTCTCGCGGGTGGCCGTGATGTTGACCAGCACCCCGCGCGCGCCCGACAGCGTGACGCCTTCGAGCAGCGGGCTGGCGATGGCCTGCTCGGCCGCGATCCGCGCGCGGTCCATGCCAGACATCTGCGCCGAGCCCATCATGGCCATGCCCTGCTCGGACATCACGGTGCGCACGTCCTGAAAGTCGACGTTGACCAGGCCCTCGCGGTTGATGATCTCCGAGATCCCGGCCACGGCGTTGTTCAGCACGTCGTCGGCGGCCTTGAACGCCTCGTCCATGGTCACGTCCTCGCCGAGCACTTCCTCGAGCTTGTCGTTGAGGATCACGATCAGCGCGTCGACGTGCCCGCTCAGCTCCTCGATGCCCGCCTCGGCCAGGCGCATGCGCTTGGTGCCCTCGAACGAGAAGGGCTTGGTCACCACCGCCACCGTGAGGATCCCCATTTCGCGCGCGACCTCGGCCACGACCGGCGCGGCGCCCGTGCCGGTGCCGCCACCCATTCCCGCGGTGATGAACACCATGTGCGCGCCCTCGAGCGACTCCTGCAGGAGCTCGCGCTCCGCGATTGCCACCGCGCGCGCTTCCTCGGGCTTGGCGCCCGCGCCCAGGCCGCTCGATCCGATCTGGATCTGGTTGCGCGCCTGGTTGCGCGCGAGGACCTGCGCATCAGTGTTGACGGCGATGAACTCCACGCCCTCCACCCCCTTGCCGATCATGTGGTTGACGGCATTGCCGCCGGCGCCGCCGACGCCCACCACCTTGATCACTGGCCCCGCGCCCTGGCTGTCTACGATTTCGAACATTTTTGTTTTCTCCTTGCCGGTTGGACTGACTGCTTGATTAACGGACGACGAACATCAGAAATTCCTCTGGAACCACTCGCGCATGCGCGCGAGGACGGCCTTGAACGAGCCGCCCTGCCGCATCACGTGGCCCTCCTGCACCTGGGAGGCGCCCTCGAGCAGGAGCCCCATCGCCGTGGCGTAGCGCGGGTTGCGCACGACATCCGCAAGCCCGCCCGAATACACCGGCAGGCCGATGCGCACCGGCATGTGGAAGATCTCCTCGCCGAGCTCGACCATGCCCTGCATGGTGGCCGACCCGCCGGTGAGCACCACGCCCGAGGAGAGCAGTTCCTCGAAGCCGGACTCGCGCAGCACCTTCTGTACAAGCGTGAACAGTTCCTCGACGCGCGGCTCGATCACCTCGGCCAGCGTCTGGCGGGACATCATGCGCGGGGCGCGTTCCCCGATGCCGGGAACCTCGACCATCTCGTTGGCATCGGCAAGCTGGCGCAGCGACACGCCATGGCGGATCTTGATCGTCTCCGCGTCGGGGGTCGGCGTGCGCAGCGCCATCGCGATGTCGTTCGTGATCTGGTCGCCGGCGATCGGGATCACCGCCGTGTGCCGGATCGCGCCGTGCGTGAAAATCGCGATGTCGGTGGTGCCGCCGCCGATGTCGACGAGGCACACCCCGAGGTCCTTCTCGTCCTCCGACAGGACCGCGCGGGACGATGCGAGCGGCTGCAGGATCAGGTCGTTGACCTCCAGGCCGCAGCGGCGCACGCACTTCACTATGTTCTGCGCCGAGGACACGGCGCCGGTGACGATGTGGACCTTCACTTCGAGCCGCACGCCGGACATGCCGATCGGCTCGCGCACGTCCTCCTGCCCGTCGATGATGTACTCCTGCCTGAGCACGTGCAGGATCTGCTGGTCGGTCGGGATGTTCACCGCGCGCGCCGTCTCGATCACGCGCTCCACGTCCATGGCCGTGACCTCGCGGTCCTTGATCGCGACCATGCCGGTGGAGTTGAAGCTCTTGATGTGGCTGCCGGCGATGCCGGTGAACACCGAGGCGATCTTGCAGTCGGCCATCAGCTCGGCCTCCTCCAGCGCTCGCTGGATGGCGCTCACCGTCGACTCGATGTTGACCACCACGCCCTTCTTCAGGCCCTTCGACTCATGGCTTCCCATGCCCAGGACTTCGAGCTTGCCGTCGGGCATCAGTTCCGCGACCAGCGCCACCACTTTCGAGGTGCCGATGTCCAGGCCGACGATGAGTTCCTTGGTTTCCTTTGCCATGTTTTCCTGTCAGCCCTTCGCTTTCGGCGTGCCTTCGCGGCCGAAATCGGTCACGCGCAGGGAAAAGCCGTTCGGGTAGCGCAGATCGACGTACTCGTGGCGGCGCGCGATGCGACCGAGCGTCTGCGGATAGGCGGCCACGAAGCGCGCGAGGCGCGCCTCGGCCGGGTCGTTCGCGAGGTCGCGGCCCAACTCGATGCTGAGCCCGCCCGAGAGGCGCAGCTGCCAGGCGAAGCGCGGCGTGAGAATCACCCGCTCGAGCGTGCCGCCCAGCGGTTGCACCATCTCGGCGTAGCGGCGGTAGCGGCGCGTCACCTCGCCTTCGGTGTACGCCGGCCCGGCGAACACCGGCAGCACTGCCTCGGTCTGCCCGGCGAAGCGTTCGCCGAACGTGTTCACGAGCCCGGCGTCGCCCCAGCGCGCCAGCGCCACGTGCTCCTCGAGCACGACTTCGATCCGGTCCGGCCAGACCCGGCGCAGGTCCGCGCGGCGCACCCAGGCGAGCTGTTCGAGCCCGCCCCGGATCGCGCCCAGGTCGGCCGCGAAAAAATTGCCCGCCACGCGGCCGCGCGTCGCGCTCTCCAGCTCGTCGCGGCTGGTGTGCGCGAGATCGCCCAGCACGGTGACTTCGCGCAGCGGGAACAGCGGCGAATTCAACAACGCCTGGGTCCCCGCAAACCCGAAGATCACGACGGCGAGCGCAATCAGCGTATTCGCCGCCAGGTTGAGGAGCCTGGGGTTATCCCACATGGGCGGACTCCAGAACTTTCACGCAAAGGTCCTCATACGAGATGCCGACCTGGCGCGCAGCCATCGGCACGAGCGAATGCCCGGTCATGCCCGGCGAGGTGTTTACTTCCAGCAGCTGCGGGTTGCCCGAGGCGTCGAGCATCAGGTCGACGCGTCCCCAGCCCGTGCAGCCGATGAGGCGGAACGCGCGCAGCGCGAGGTCCTGCAGTGCCCGCTCCCGCTCCGCCGGCAGCCCGCAGGGGCAGTGGTACTGCGTATCGTCAGTGAAGTACTTGTTCTGATAGTCGTAGTTGCCGTGCGGCGCCGCGATGCGGATCAGCGGCAGCGCCGTCTCGCCGAGGATGCTGGCGGTGAACTCGGGCCCGTCGATGAACTGCTCGGCGAGCGCCATGTCGTGGAACTTCTTCGCTGCCAGCTCGTACGCCGCCGGCAGCTGGGACGGATCGGTCACCTTCGTCAGGCCGAGCGTGGAGCCCTCGTTGGCCGGCTTCACGATCAGCGGCAGGCCGAGGTCCTTGGCGACCGCATCCCAGTCGTCGTTCGCGGACAGCATGCGGTAGCGCGGCGTCGGCAGGCCGTTCGCAAGCCAGATCATCTTGGTGCGCCACTTGTCCATGGCAATGGCCGAGCCGAGCACGCCGCTGCCGGTATAGGCAACGCCCATGACCTCGAGCGCCCCCTGCAGCGTGCCGTCCTCGCCGCCGCGCCCGTGCAGCGCAATGAAGCAGCGCGCGAATCCCTCCCTGCGCAGGTCGGCGACGTCCCGCTCTGCCGGATCGAACGCATGGGCGTCCACGCCCTTCGCGCGCAAGGCCTTGAGCACGCCGCCGCCGCTCATCAGCGAAATCTCGCGCTCGGCGGACCTCCCGCCCATCAGCACCGCGACTTTGCCGAATGCGCTCATGCGGAGTCTCCGAAGATGCGCACTTCGGGGTGCAGGTCCACGCCGGTTTTCTGCCGCACCGTCGTGCGCACCGCATCGATCAGCCATTCGATGTCCGACGCGCGCCCGGCGCCCTTCGGATTGACGATGAAATTGGCGTGCTTCTCGGACACCCGCGCCCCGCCGCGCTCAAGCCCCTTGAGCCCGCAGGATTCGATCAGCCGCGCCGCGTGGTCGCCCGGCGGGTTGCGGAATACGCTGCCGGCGTTCGGCAATGACAGCGGCTGCGAGGCGATGCGCTTGGAGAGCAGTTCCTTGATGCGCGCGCGCGAGGCTTCGCTGTCACCCGCGGGCAACCTGAAGAAGGCGCCGGTGAACCACGCATCGCCGCCGATCGCGCCCCCTTTCAGCTCGCAATTGCGGTAGCCGAGCTCGAATTGGGCCTTCGGGCGCAGCGTCACGGCGCCGCGCCGGTCGATCGTCTCGACGCGCTCGACGATGTCCCAGGTCTCGGACCCGTAGCACCCGGCGTTCATCGCAAGCGCCCCGCCGACGCTGCCGGGTATCCCGGCCAGGAATTCCGCGTTGGCCAGCCCGTGCATGGCGGCGAAGCGCGCCACTTTCGGGCTCGCCACGCCGGCCTCCGCGTATACCAGCCCGTCCACGAGCACCGGGCGTTTGGCCGCCGCGTGCGTGAGGACCACCGTGCCGCGAAACCCGCCGTCGCGCACCAGCGCGTTGCTGCCGAGGCCGATGAACACTACTGGCTCGTCGGCCGGCAACTGCGCCAGGAACACACCGAGATCGTCTCGATCGGCCGCGATGTAGACGCGCGCGGCAGTCCCGCCCGCGCGCCAGCTCAAGTGACGCGTCATCGGTTCGTCGAGCTTCAGCTCGCCGCGCAGATCCATCATGTGTCGTGTCTCGGACATGTCCATGTCGCTCACGCGTCTCCCGCCGCGAGCTGCGAGGCGACATTGCCGATCGATCCTGCGCCCATCGCCACCACGACGTCGCCGTCGCGCGCCAGGCGCCGGATCGCATCGGGCATCTGCGCGATCTCGTCCACGAACACCGGCTCGACCTTGCCCGCGACGCGTACGGCGCGCACCAGCGAGCGCCCGTCCGCGGCCACGATCGGCGACTCCCCCGCCGGGTAGACCTCGGCGAGCACGACCGCGTCCGCGGTCGAAATGACCCGGACGAAATCCTCGAACAGGTCGCGCGTGCGCGTGTAGCGGTGCGGCTGGAACGCCAGCACCAGCCGGCGGCCGGGGAATGCGCCGCGCGCGGCGGCGAGCGTCGCCGCCATTTCCGCCGGGTGATGTCCGTAGTCGTCGACCAGCGTGAAGCTGCCTGCGCCGGCCAGCGGGATTTCGCCATAGCGCTGGAAGCGCCGGCCCACGCCACGGAACTCGGCCAGCGCCTTCTGGATGGCCGCATCGGCCACGCCCAGTTCGCTCGCCACCGCCACCGCGGCGAGGGCGTTCTGCACGTTGTGCCTGCCGGGCAGGTTCAGGGTCACCGCCAGCGGCTCCGCCTTTTCGCGCAGCACATTGAAGCGCATTGCGCCGCCGGCGTGCTCGATGCCGGTGGCGCGCACCATCGCGTCTTCGCCGAACCCGTAGGACACCACGGGCTTGGTCACGAACGGCAGGATCTCGCGCACGTTCGCGTCGTCGGTGCACAGGATCGCGCTGCCGTAGAAAGGCAGGTTCTGCAGGAACTGGATGAACGCCTGCTTCAGGCGCGCGAAGTCGTGCTGGTAGGTGTCCATGTGGTCGGCGTCGATGTTGGTGACCACCGCCACCACGGGCTGCAGGTGCAGGAAGGAGGCGTCCGACTCGTCGGCCTCCACTACGATGAAATCTCCCGCGCCCAGGCGCGCGTTCGAGGCCGCGCTGGTCAGCCGTCCGCCGATCACGAATGTCGGGTCGAGCCCCCCCTCGGCGAGCACGCTCGCGATGAGGCTCGTGGTGTTGGTCTTGCCGTGCGTGCCGGCGATCGCCACGCCCTGCTTCAGGCGCATCAGCTCGGCGAGCATCAGGGCGCGCGGCACCACGGGGATGCGGTTTGCGCGCGCGGCGATCACCTCCGGGTTGTCGCCTCTCACCGCGGTGGACACGACGATGACATCCGCGCCCGCGACGTTCTGCGCCGCGTGGGCCAGCGTTACCACCGCGCCAAGCTGCTCCAGGCGGCGCGTCGCGGCGTTGGCGGAAAGGTCCGAGCCGCTCACCTGGTAGCCGAGGTTGACGAGGACTTCGGCGATCCCGCTCATGCCGGAGCCGCCGATGCCGACGAAATGGATGCGGCGCACCTTGTGCTTCATGCCCGCCCTTCCGCAAGTTCGATGCAGGCCTCGGCGACCAGGCGCGTCGCCTCGGGCTTGCCCAGCGCGCGCGCCTTTTCCGCCATTGCGAGGAGCTTGCCCCGGTCGAGCGTCGCGAGCAGCGCCGCCAGTTGAGTGGGATTCATGTCGGCCTGGCGGATCAGCATCGCGGCCCCGCTGTCGGCGAGGAACCGCGCATTGGCCGTCTGGTGGTCATCGACCGCGTACGGGAACGGCACAAGCAGGCTCGCGAGGCCCGCAGCCGCAAGCTCGGACACGGTCAGCGCGCCGGCACGGCAGATCACGAGGTCGGCTGCAGCGTACCTGCTCGCCATGTCTCCGATGAAAGCCACGAGTTCGCCTTCCACGCCAGCCTCGGCATACGAATGGCGCAGCGCTTCCAGGTTCCTTTCCCCCGCCTGGTGCACGACGTAGGGACGCTCGGGCGCCGGGATCAATGCCAGCGCGCCTGGCACCGCCTCGTTCAGCGCCTGCGCGCCGAGGCTACCGCCGACCACCAGCAGGCGCAGCGGCCCGCTGCGGCCGGCATACCGCGCGGCAGGGGCGGCCAGCCCGGCGATCTCGGCGCGCACCGGATTGCCGGTCCAGCGCGCCCTTTTCAATGCGCCTGGAAACGCCGCCATCACCCGGTCCGCCACGGTGGCAAGCACATTGTTGGTGAGCCCGGCAACGGCGTTCTGCTCGTGCACCGCGAGCGGCTTGTTGAAGAGCGAGGCCATCATCCCGCCGGGGAATGCGACGTAGCCGCCCATGCCCAGGACCACGTCGGGCCGCACGGCGAAGATTGCGCGGGCGCTCTGCCAGAACGCGACCAGAAGGCTGGCCGGCAGCAGCAGCTTGGCGGCCAGGCCCTTGCCGCGCAGGGCGCTGGCGCGGATCCACGCCATCTCGTACCCATGCGCCGGCACCAGCCGGGCTTCCATGCCCGTGCGCGAGCCCATCCACACCACGCGCCAGCCGAGCGCGCGCATGAAGTCGGCGACCGCCAGCCCGGGAAACACGTGCCCGCCGGTGCCACCCGCCATGATCATGATGGTCTTGCTCATGCCGGCTGCCCCTTCGCGAGCTGGCGGCTCTCCCAGTCGATGCGCAGCAGGATGGCCAGTGCCACGCAGTTCGCCATCAGGCCCGAACCACCGAAGCTCATGAGCGGCAGCGTGAGGCCCTTGGTCGGCAGCAGCCCCACGTTCACGCCCATGTTGATGAGCGTCTGGAAGCCGATCCAGATGCCGATGCCCTGTGCCGCCAGGGCCGCGAAGTGGCGCTCCTGCAACGCGGCCTGGCGCCCGATCGCGAAGGCGCGGAACACGAGCCAGACGAACAACCCCATCACCGTGGCGACGCCCGCGAAACCGAGTTCCTCGGCGATCACCGCGAGCAGGAAATCGGTGTGCGCCTCCGGCAGGTAATGCAGCTTCTCGATGCTCGCGCCGAGGCCCACCCCGAACCATTCGCCGCGGCCGAAGGCGATCAGCGCGTGCGAGAGCTGGTAACCCTTGCCGTAGGCGTCGGACCAGGGGTCCATGAAGCCGAAGATGCGCTGCATGCGGTAGGGCGACGAAAGCACGAGCGCGGCGAACCCCACCGTGAGCATCCCCACCAGTGCGATGAAGTGCCGGCCGTTCATCCCGCCGAGGAAGAGGATGCCGAAGGTCGTCACCGCGACCACCACGAGTGCGCCGAAGTCGGGTTCGCGCAGCAGCAGCCACGACACCCCGAGCATGACCCCGAGCATGGGCAGCAGGCCCTTCTTGAAGCTCTTCATCACTGCGTGCTTCCTCACCGTGTAGTCCGCGGCATACAGCACTGCGGCGAGCTTCATCAGTTCGGAGGGCTGCAGGTTGAATACGATGAGGTTGAGCCAGCGCCGCGCGCCGTTCACTTCGCGGCCGAGGCCCGGAATCAGGACCAGCACCAGCAGCACGCCGCAGGCCAGGAAGAGCCACGGCGCGCCCTTCTGCCAGAAGCGCACCGGCACCATGAAGATCAGCGTCGCCGCCAGCAGCGCCAGCCCGAGGAAGGCGCTCTGGCGCGCGAGAAAGTAGGCCGAATTGCCGCCGGTGAAGCGGCTCGACTCGGCGGTTGCGATCGAGGCCGAATAGACCATCACGAGTCCGGTCGCGACCAGCAGGAGGGCCGCCCAGGCGAGCGACCGGTCGTATTCGGGTGTGGCCGGCCGCTGGGCGAACACATAGCTAGCCATTGGCGGCCTCCAGCGCCTTGGCCGCCGCCGCAAAGGCGTCGCCGCGATGCTTGTAGTCGCGAAACATGTCGAAACTCGCGCAAGCAGGCGACAGGAGCACCGCATCGCCGGCCCGCGCGTGCCGCGCGGCCGTGGCGACGGCCTCCTCGAGCGTCGCGCAACGCTCGGTCGCCACGCCGCTCGGCGCGAGCGCGGCCTCGATGCGGCCGGCGTCCTCGCCGATCAGCAGCACCCGGCGCGCATATTCACCGACCGGCTGCGCGAGCGACGAGAAGTCCTGTCCCTTGCCCACGCCGCCGGCGATCAGCACCGCCGGGCGCGCCAGCCCGCGCAATGCCGCGATCGTGGCGCCCACGTTGGTGCCCTTCGAATCGTCGTAGTAGTCCACGCCGCGAACCGTCGCGACTTTCTCGAGCCGGTGCGGCAGTCCGCGAAACGTCGCGATCGCCCCGACCAGCGGCGCATACGGGACGCCGGCGGCGCGGGCCAGCGCCATGGCCGCCATCGCGTTGGCAACATTGTGCCAACCGTGGATCGCAAGCGCATCGACCGCGACCAGCGCGTTCCCGCCCTGCGCGATCCACTGCGCTCCGTTCACGGCGATGCAGCCGAAGTCCGTGTCCTCAGGAGGGGGACCTAGGCCGAACGTGATCCGGCGCCGGCCGGCCGCCGCCATGGCGAGCGAGCGCGGGTCGTCGCGGTTGAGCACTTGCACGCCTTCGCCCTGGTAGACGCGCGCCTTGGCATCCCCGTACGCGGCAAGCCCGGGGTACCGGTCGAGGTGGTCCTCGGAGAGATTGAGCATCGCCGCCGCATCGGGCGCGAGCGACCATGTCGTCTCGAGCTGGTAGCTGGACAGCTCGAGCACCCACGCAGCGGGCAGTCTGCCGGCGTCGAGCCGCGCAGCCAGCGCGTCGAGGGCCGGCGGCGCGATGTTGCCCGCCACTTGCGTGTCGACCCCCGCGCCGCGCAGCAGGTGGCCGCAAAGCGAGGTCACGGTCGTCTTGCCGTTTGTGCCCGTGATGGCGAGCACCTTCGCGCGGCCGTAAGCCGCCAAGCCCCAGGCGAACAGCTCGATGTCGCCGCATACGGGCAGGCCGGCCGCAATCGCTTCGCGCACCACGGCCTCCTCCAGAGACAGCCCCGGGCTCACGCAGAGGAGGTCCACGCCTTCGAGCAGGCGCGGGGAAAACGCGCCGCACTGCGTTTCGGCGGCAGGCACCGCGGCATTGAGCGCAGCCAGCCGGGGCGGTGCCGCGCGCGTATCGGCGACGCGCGCCTGGCCGCCTTCCCGCGCCACCCATTTCGCGACCGACAGGCCGGTGTCGCCCAGACCCAGCACGAGCACGCGCGTGCCGGCGAGGCTCACCGGCTGCGGCCGGGTGAGCATTGCGAACGCGGGCTGCGACATCTGCATGTTCACCGGAGCTTCAGGGTCGACAGCCCGAACAGCACGAGCATCATCGTGATGATCCAGAACCGCACCACCACCTGCGATTCCTTCCAGCCTTCGAGTTCGTAATGGTGGTGCAGCGGCGCCATTCGGAAGATGCGCTTGCCCCCCGAAAACTTGAAGTAGATGACCTGGATCATCACCGACAGGGTTTCGGCGACGAACACCCCGCCCATGATGAACAGGACGATCTCCTGCCGCACGATGACCGCGATCGTGCCGAGCGCCGCGCCGAGCGCGAGGGCGCCCACGTCGCCCATGAAGACTTCCGCCGGGTAGGCGTTGAACCACAGGAATCCGAGGCCCGCGCCGGCGAGCGCGCCGCAGAACACGATCAGCTCGCCCGCGCCCGGGATGTAGGGCAGGCCGAGGTACTTCGAGAACACCGAGTGGCCGGCCACGTAGGCGAAGATTCCCAGCCCGCTGCCGACCATCACCGTGGGCATGATCGCAAGGCCGTCGAGGCCGTCGGTGAGATTGACCGCGTTCGAGGTTCCCACGATGACGCAATAGGTGAGGACGATGAACCCGAACGTGCCGAGCGGGTAGGCGACGTGCTTGAAGAACGGCACGATCAACTCGTTCAACTGCGGCATGGTGCCCGCGTTCCAGGCGAGGTAACCGGCTGCCGCCAGGCCGAACACCGACTGCCAGAAGAACTTGGCCTTCGCCGACAGTCCCTTCGGGTTGCGGTGCACGACCTTGCGGTAGTCGTCCACCCAGCCAATGGCGCCGAACGCGACCGTCACCAGCAGCACCACCCAGAGGAAGCGGTTGGTGAGGTCTCCCCACAGCAGCGTGGTGAACCCTATCGAGAGCAGGATCAGCGCGCCGCCCATGGTCGGCGTGCCGGCCTTGGTGAGATGCGACTTGGGGCCGTCATCGCGCACCGACTGGCCGATCTTGTACGCGGTGAGCTTGCGGATCACGTACGGGCCGAGGATGAGCGAGATCGCGAGCGCGGTCAGGCAGGACAGCACCGCGCGCAGCGTGATGTAGTTGAACACGTTGAACAGGCGCATGTCCTTCGCCAGCCACTGGGCGAGCTCGAGCAGCATCAGTGAGCTCCCACCGGCGTACCGGTCAGCGCGGCCACCACGCGTTCCATGCGCATGAAGCGGGAACCCTTGACGAGGACGGTGGTGCCTTCGCCGCGTACCCGCTCGAGGGCCTCGACGAGGTCGTCCAGGGTCGCGAAGTGGCGCGCACCGTGGCCGAAGGCCGCCGCCGTGTGCGCGGTCGATTCGCCAAGGGCGAGCACGCTGCCGATGCCGCGCTCGCGCGCGTAACGCCCGATTTCACTGTGGAAGTCCGGCCCCTCTTCGCCGACCTCCCCCATGTCGCCGAGCACGAGCACCGTACGCCCAGGAGCGGCGGCCAGTACGTCTATCGCGGCGCGCACCGAGTCGGGGTTGGCGTTGTAGCTGTCGTCGATCACGGTCATCCCTTCGGCGGTCTTGTTCACCTGCAGCCGGCCGGCGTAGGGACGGAATGCAGACAGGCCCGCGCCGATGGCGTCCAGGCCGATGCCGGCCGCGTAAGCCGATGCGGCGGCGGCGAGCGCGTTCATCACGTTGTGCAGCCCCGGAATGGCGAGGGTCGCCTCGACCTCGCCCGCCGGGCAGACGATGCGCACCGAAGACGACAGGTGGCGGAGCTGGTAGCGCCCGGTCACCGCCGCGCCGCGGTTCAACGCGAAGTCGACCACATGGCACCCGGAAGCGGCCTTGCGGAAAACGTCCGCATGTCCGTCGTCGGCATTGACCACGGCGACGCCGTCTTCCGGCAGGGCGCGGTACACCGCCGCGTTCTCCTCCGCCACTTCGGCGACCGAGCCCATGAATTCGAGGTGCTCGCGCTGTGCGTTCGTGACGACGGACACCGTGGGCCGCGCGATCTGCGAGAGGTAGGCGATCTCGCCCTTGTGGTTCATGCCGAGCTCGATGGCGCACCAGCGGTGCGCCTCGCGCATGCGCAGCAGCGTCAGCGGCAGCCCGATGTCGTTGTTGAGGTTGCCGGCGGTGGCGAGCACGCTCGCCTCGCCCGCGGCGGCCCGCAGGATGCTCGCTATCATTTCCTTGGTCGTGGTCTTGCCGTTCGACCCCGCGATCCCGATCAGGACCGGCGAAAACTGCGCGCGCCAGTGCTGCGCGAGGCGCCCGAGCGCAAAGCGCGTGTCGTCGACCACGATGAGCGGGAGCGTCACGCCCGCGGCATCGAATCGCGCGTCCACCATCGCGGCTGCCGCCCCCGAGCGCGCCACTGCTGCCACGAAGGCGTGCGCGTCGAACCGCTCGCCGCGCAGGGCCACGAACAGGTCGCCCTTGCTGATAGAGCGGCTGTCGGTCGACACGCCGGTGAATTCGGCGTCCGCGCCGCAGTGCGCTGCGTAGAGCACCTCGGCCGCCAACGACACGCGCATCATGGCCGGCTCCATGCGGCGATGGCCTGCCCGGCGACGGCCAGGTCGGAAAACGGCAGGCGCCGGCCGGCCACTTCCTGGTAGGTCTCGTGGCCCTTGCCCGCGATCAGGACGACGTCGCCCGGACTGGCGCCGCGGATCGCGGCGACGATGGCTTTCGCCCGGTCCGGCTCGACCGTGTGCTCGATGCTCACGCCGCTGCGGATGGCTTCGATGATCGCCGCCGGGTCCTCGCTGCGCGGATTGTCCGAGGTCAGCACGATGCGGTCGGCCATGCGCGAAGCGATTTCGCCCATTCGCGGACGCTTCATCGCATCGCGGTCGCCGCCGGCGCCGAACACCGCCACAAGGCGCCCGCCGCCCGCCTCGGCCACCGGCCGCAGCGCGTGCAGCGCCTTCTCAAGTGCGTCCGGCGTGTGCGCGTAGTCGATCACCGCCAGCGGCCGCCCGGCGCCGCCCAGGCGCTGCATGCGCCCGGGCACGTCGGGCAGGCTGGCGATCGCAGCGAGGGCCGCGTCGATGTCCAGGCCATAGGCAATGAGGCAGCCGAGCACGCCGAGCACGTTCGACACGTTGAAGCGTCCGAGCTGGCGCAGCGTCGCCGCGCGCTCGCCCCAGCTGGTCGAAAGCGTGACCCCGGTCGAGTCCGCGCCGATACGGATGTCCCGCGCCGCTATGAACTCGCGCACGCTGCCCGGAGCGATGCCCTCGGGCGAAAGACTGTAGCCGATCAGGGGCAGCCCGCGCCCGGACAGGCTGCGCGCGAGTTGCACCCCGACCACGTCGTCGAGGTTGAGCACCCCGCGCTGCAGGGACCCGAAGTCGAACAGGCGCGCCTTGGCGGCCGCGTACGCCTGCATCGATCCGTGATAGTCGAGGTGGTCGTGGGTCAGGTTGGTGAACAGGGCGCAGTCGAAGGCCACCCCGTTCACGCGGCCCTGCACGAGGCCGTGGGACGACACCTCCATCGCCACGGCATTGGCGCCCTCCTCGCGGAATTCAGCCAGCAGGCGATGCAGCTCGAGCGCGTCCGGCGTGGTGTTGCCGAGCTCGACCGACCTGCCGCCGAAGCCCGCGCCCAGGGTGCCGATCACGCCGGCGCGCGCGCCGTGCGCGCCGAGGGCGGCGGCGATCCACTGCGTGCACGAGGTCTTGCCGTTGGTGCCGGTCACCCCGCAGGTCCACATCGATTCCGAGGGCCGGCCGTAGTATTCGTGCGCGAGGCGCCCCGCCTCTTGCTTGAGTCCCTTTACGGGAACGTTGGGCACGCCCCAGGCCGGGTCCCAGTCGAATCCCTCGGCCTCCCACACCACCGCCGCCGCGCCGCGCGCGAGCGCGTCGGGGATGTGGCGGCGCCCGTCGCTCGCCTCACCGGGGTAAGCGAAGAAAGCGACCCCCGGCGCGACGCGCCGGCTGTCGGAGACGAGCCGCTCGATCATCGCTCCCTGCTGCGCCAGTGCGCCGAATACGTCCACTCGCCCATCCCGTCGCAAATGTCCCAGAGGCCGCCCCAGCAGCCACGCATCACGCCCTTCGTGGACCAGACTGTTTCCACGATTGCCAGCACGATCGATCGCATCAGGTGCCCTCCTTCAGCTCTTCGCCCTCGCCGGGCAGTTCCACCGGCTGCATCGGCGCATCCGGCGGCACGCCAAGGGTGCGCAGCGCGCCCTGCATCACCTGCGCGAACACCGGCGCCGACACCGCGCCCCCGTAGTACTGCCCCCCGGATGGCTCGTCGATCATGATCGCGATCACCAGCCGCGGATCGGACACGGGCGCGAACCCGACGAACGAGGAGATGTACTTGTGCGCTGCGTAGCCGCCGTTCTCCTGCTTGTGCGCGGTGCCGGTCTTGCCGGCCACCCGGTAGCCCATCACCCGGGCGCGCGGCGCCGTGCCGCCGGGCTGCACGGCCATCTCGAGCATCTCGCGCACCGCGCGCGCGGTCTCCGCCGAAATCACGCGCCGGCCCGCCACCGGCATGTCCGACCGGACCAGCGTGAGCGGCATCAGCTCGCCGTCGCGGGCGAAGATGCTGTAGGCGCGCGCGAGCTGGATGAGCGACACCGAGATGCCGTGGCCGTAGGACATCGTCGCCTGCTCGATCGGGCGCCAGGTCTTCCAGTCGCGCACCTTGCCGTGCGCCTCGCCGGGAAAGCCGAGCGACGGCTGCGTGCCGAAGCCCACCCGCTTGAAGAGATCCCACATCTCCTCGCGCGGCAGGCCGAGCGCGATCTTCGCGGCGCCGACGTTGGAGGACTTCTGGATCACCTGCGCGACGCTGATCAGGCCGGCCGCATGCGCGTCGCTGATCGTGTAGTTTGCGATCGTCAGCTTGCCGGGCGCGGTCTGGATCATGGTGTCGGGACGGATTCGGCCGCTGTCCACGGCGAGCGCAACCGTGAAGGGCTTCAGCGTCGAGCCCGGCTCGAAGGTGTCGGTCATGACGCGGTTGCGCAGTTGCGCTCCGGTCAGCTTGCCGCGGTTGTTCGGGTTGTAGGACGGCATGTTGGCCAGGGCCAGCACCTCCCCGGAGCGCACGTCCAGCACGACGATCGCGCCGGCCTTCGCCTTGTGGGCGTCGACCGCCGCCTTGAGCGCGCCGAACGCGATGTTCTGGATCTTGCCGTCGACCGACAGCGTGAGGTCGCGGCCGTCCTGGGCGGCGCGGATCGACTCGATGTCCTCCACGATGTTGCCGCGGCGGTCCTTGATCACGCGCCGGCTGCCGGCCTTGCCGGCGAGCGAGGACTGGAACGCAAGCTCGATGCCCTCCTGGCCCTCGTCGCCCACGCCGGTGAAACCGATGACGTGCGCCATCCCGTCCCCGCCGGGATAGTAGCGGCGGTACTCGCGCTGCGAAAAGACGCCGGGGATGCCGAGTGCCGCGACCCGCTCGGCCTGCTCGGGCGGGATCTGCCGCTTGAGGTAGACGAAGTCGCGCGTGGTGTCGGAGAGCTTCTTCTGCAGTTCCGCGGGATCCATGTTGAGCGCGCCCGCCAGGCTCTGGAGTTGCGCGCCCGAGACCTGCGCGTCCTCGGGGATCGCCCAGATCGATCTGACGGGCGTGGAGATGGCCACCGCTTCGCCGTTGCGCTCGAGGATCCGGCCGCGGGTCGCGGGCACTTCGAGCACGCGCGAAAAGCGCGACTCGCCCTTCATCTGCAGGAAGTCGGTGTTCACGGCCTGCAGGTACACGGCGCGCCCGGCGAGGACCCCGAACGACGCGATCAGCGCGAACAGCACGAAGCGCGCGCGCCATACCGGCAGGCGCATGAACACCGGCGCGGCCGCGACGCTCACTTCGCGGCCTCCGCGAGGTTCACCAGGCGCACGCGGCGCGGATCCGGCGCGCGCATGGCGAGTGCGCCCGCGGCGATCTTTTCCACGCGCGAGTGCAGTCCCCAGGTGCTCGCCTCGAGCTGCAGCTGCCCGTATTCGATGTCGAGGTTGCGCGCGCGCTCCTGCTCGCGCTCGAGCTCCGAGAAGAGCTTCCTCGCCTTGTGCTGGGAGGTGACCAGCCCCAGCGCGCACGCGACCAGCACGGCCAGCAGGGCGAGGCTCAGTTTCGCCACGGCGCTTCGGTCCTCTGTGCGATCCTCAGCGTCGCGCTGCGCGCACGCGCGTTGGCGCGGACCTCTCCGGCCGACGCCTTCACGGCGCGGCCGACCGGCTCGAGCAGCGCGAGCGGCAGTTCGCTCGCGCGCAGCGGCAGGTCGCGCGGCAGGTCGGGGACGCCGCAGGCGCGGATGAAGCGCTTGACGATGCGGTCCTCGAGCGAATGGAAGCTGATCACCGCGAGCCGCCCGCCGGGCGCGAGGCGCGCGGCAGCCTGTGGCAGGCTCAGCGACACTTCCTCAAGCTCCCGATTGATGAAAATCCGTACAGCCTGGAAGGTGCGCGTCGCCGGATCCTGCCCGGCCTCGCGTGTGCGGACCGCCTCAGCCACGAGCTTGGCAAACTGCCGCGTGCGCCCGAGAGGCTCGGTTGCCCGAGCAGCAACAATCGCCGCTGCAATCTGTTTAGCAAACCGTTCTTCGCCATAGTCCTTGATCACCTCCCTGATGTCGGACTCGTCAGCCCGGGCCAGCCATTGCGCCGCGGATTCCCCGCGGGTCGGATCCATGCGCATGTCGAGCGGCCCGTCCGCGCGGAAAGAGAACCCGCGCTGCGCTTCGTCGATCTGCGGCGAGGACACGCCCAGGTCGAACAGCGCGCCGTCGATCAGCGCGATGCCCGCCGAGTCCAGCACTTCGGCCAGCTGCGAAAAGTGCGCGTGCACGATCGAGAAGCGCGGATCGGAGATCTCCCGCCCCGCGGCGATCGCCTGCGGATCCCGGTCGAGCGCAATGAGGCGCCCCTGCGGGCCAAGGGCAGCGAGGATCGCGCGGCTGTGCCCGCCGCGCCCGAACGTCGCATCGAGGTAGGTACCGTCCGCGCGCAGCGCAAGCGCTTCGACCGCTTCGGTAAGGAGGACCGGCCTGTGTTCGGCCATCGGTGGCTGGGGGGAGGTTTCTCGCCGGCGTCACAGCGAGAAATTCTCCATGCCGGGGGGAGGCGTCGAGCCCGACTGCGCCAGCGCCTGGGCGAGCTTCGCGGTCCACTGGCCGTGGTCCCACAGTTCGAAGTAGCTGCCCTGGCCGAACATCATGAGCTCGCGGTCGAACTTGGCGTGGATGCGCAGCGCGGGGGAAATCAGGATCCGGCCCGAAGCGTCGGGCGCGACATGCTCCTCGAACCCGAGCAGCAGCCGCTTCCACAGAGTGGTCTGCGGATTGAACGCGGGGAACTGCTCCACTTTCGCGCGCACCGGCTCCCAGGCCGCCATTGGGTAGAGCAGGACGCATCCGTCCGGGTGCGCGGTGAGCACCAGCTCTGCGCGGCTGGAAGACAACGCATCGCGATGGCGCGTCGGGAGCGCGAGCCGCCCCTTCGCGTCGAGCGTGATGACGGTTGCCCCGTGAAATGTCCCACCCATTGGCTTTTTTCCCGGGCGAATCATTCCCGTATTACCGGGATTCGCCACTTTTTTCTACCTTTTGCCACTTTATGCGAACAAAAACCTCAGGTCAAGGGTTTTTTCTCGCTCCAACAAGGACTTAGGTGCGCTTTCCCTCATGAAATCTTGAATTTAATAGTATATAAAAATCAATAAGTTAAGAAATTTATCGAAAGTAATGTCTCACAACCCCGGGAATTTGGACCCTGCCCTGCGAGACTCGCCTGCCCCGAATGGGGGCTTCCTCTAAAATCGCGCGATGATCAATAAAATCGTTCCATCCCTCGAAGCCGCCGTCGCCGACATCCGCGACGGCTCGACCATCCTGATCGGCGGGTTCGGCACCGCTGGCATGCCCTCGGCGCTGATGGATGCGCTCATCGCGCAGGGCGCCAGGGGGCTCACGGTCGTCAACAACAACGCCGGTAACGCGGACGCGGGGCTCGCCGCGCTGATCGGCGCGAAGCAGGTGCGGAAAATCATCTGCTCGTTCCCGCGGCAGAGCGACTCGTGGCACTTCGACAAGGCCTACCGTGCGGGCGAGCTCGAGCTCGAACTCGTGCCTCAGGGCACTCTCGCCGAGCGCATCCGGGCCGCGGGCGTGGGCATCGGCGCTTTCTTCACGCCCACCGCGTTCGGTACGCTGCTCGCCGAAGGCAAGGAGACGCGCCGCATCGACGGCCGCGACTACGTGCTCGAGCACCCCATCCACGCCGACTACGCGCTCATCAAGGCCGACCGTGGCGACCGCTGGGGCAACCTCACCTACCGCATGACCGCGCGCAACTTCGGGCCGGTCATGGCGAGCGCGGCGAAGTGCACGATCGCACAGGTGAGGGAAACCGTGGAACTCGGCCAGATCGACCCGGAGACGGTCGTCACGCCGGGCATCTTCGTGCAGCGCGTGGTGAAAACGGGAGTGGCCGCATGAAAAAGATGGACCGCAACCAGATCGCCGCGCGCGTGGCGCGCGACATTCCCGAAGGCGCGTACGTGAACCTCGGCATCGGCCTGCCCACGCTCGTGGCCAACCACATCCCGCAGGGCCGCGAAGTGCTGCTGCACAGCGAGAACGGCGTGCTCGGCATCGGCCCCAAGCCTGCACCCGGCACCGAGGACGAGGACCTCATCAACGCGGGCAAGGAGCCGGTGACGCTCCTGCCCGGCGGGTCATTCTTCCATCACGCCGACTCGTTCGGCATGATCCGCGGCCGGCACCTGGATTTCTGCGTGCTCGGCGCCTTCCAGGTTTCGGTGGCCGGGGACATCGCCAACTGGCATACCGGTGCGCCCGATGCGATTCCTGCGGTGGGCGGCGCGATGGACCTCGCGGTAGGCGCGAAGAACGTGCTGGTGATGATGGAGCACCTCACCAAGTCGGGCGAGAGCAAGATCGTCGAACACTGCTCCTACCCGCTGACCGGCGCGAAGTGCGTGAACCGCATCTACACCGACCTGGCGGTGATCGACGTAAAAGCCGACGGCCTGCACGTGGTCGACATCGTCGAGGGCCTCGGCTTCGCGGAACTGCAGCGCCTGACCGGCGTGCCCCTGAAGCAGGCGGCGCCGGCCAGGGCCTAGTCGCGACGAGAAGAGGGGCTGGCCGCCCCTCCTCAAACCTCCCCGCGGCGCTTACTGCGGCTTGATCCCCGCGGCCTTCACTACCCGCGAGTAGTCCTCGATCTCGCTGCGCACGAAGCGCGCGAATTCGTCCGGCCCCATGTCCATGGGGTCGTTGCCGAGGCTGGCAAGTTTCTCGCGCACGCCCGGGTCGGCAAGGGCCCGCCTCACGTCCGCCGAGATCTTGCCGACGATCTCGGTCGGCGTGCCCGCCGGTGCCCAGACCCCGAACCACAACGGCGAATTCGCGTTCGCCACACCCGCCTCGCTGGTGGTCGGCACATCCGGCAGCTGCGAGCTGCGCCTGGCGCTGCTGACTGCGAGCGGGCGCAGCTTGCCGCTGCGGATATTGGCCATGCCGGCCGAGATCGGCACCCAGTAGCAGTCGACCTGCCCGCCCAGCACCGCGGTGACGACTTCCGGCGTGCCCTTGAACGGCACCTGCGTGACCGTGATCCCGGCCGAGGCGATGAGCTTTTCCGTGGACAGGTGCGTGCCGCTGCCGATGCCGGCGTGGCCGAAATTGATTCCGCCGGGCTTCGCTTTCGCCGCCGCGATCAGGTCCGCCATGGTCTTGATCGCCGACGACCCCGCCACGATCAGCACGTTGGGCTGCACGGCGAGCGGGACGATGTCTACAAAGTCCTTCGTGGTCTCATAAGGCAGCGTCGCGTAGATCGCGGGATTCACCGAGTGCGCCGAGGAGTTGATCAGCAGCGTGTAGCCGTCGGGCGTTGCCCGCGCGACGATCGCCGAGCCGACCGAACCGCCCGCCCCGGCGCGGTTCTCCGCCACGACGGGCTGTCCCCAGTACTCGGACACCTTCTGCATCTCGACGCGGCCGACGATGTCGGTCGAACTGCCTGGCGTGAACGAGATGATCGCGCGCACCGGTTTGTTCGGGTAGCCCTGGGCGCATACCTGCATCGCGGCCAGCCCTATCGTTGTTGCGGTTGCTGCGGCAAACAGTTTCGACCAACGCTGCATTTTATTTTCCTCCTCCGGAAACCAGTTCGATGCGCCGCCGGATGCGGGCCGCCGATTCGGCGTCCCCCGAGTCCGCGGCGCGCTTTTCCTGCACGCCCAGCCATGCGAGCAACGGCCGGCGCCATCCGTTTGCGGACGCCGTCTCGACCGCTGCGGCGATCGCCGCCGGCGCGAAACGCCCCGCGCGCATCAGCGCCCCCGCCGCGGCGAGCCGCGCCAACGGGGCGGAGGGCAGAACGTACCCCGCGCCCGCCACGATCCGGGCAGCCTTCTCGGCCCCCTCTGCAGGGGTACACGACGCCTCC
>JANNWA010000051.1:0-7163 GCA_031408275.1 Pseudomonadota bacterium | reverse complement strand
GGTGGAACATCGGCGAGTGCGTCGCGTCCGAATCGACGCGATAGGTGCGGCCGGGCGCGATCACCTTGATGGGAGGCTTGTGCATGCGCGCATAGCGCACCTGCATGGGGCTGGTGTGCGTGCGCAGCAGCAGTTGCAGGCCGGACGAATCCTTTTCGTCGACGTAGAACGTGTCCTGCATCGAGCGCGCCGGATGGTTCTCCGGGTTGTTGAGCGAGGTGAAGTTGTGCCAGTCTGTCTCGATCTCAGGGCCGTCGGCCACGTCGAAACCTATCGAGCGGAAAATCGCCTCGACCCTCTCCCAGGTGCGGGTCACCGGATGGATGCCGCCGGTACCGCGGCCGCGGCCGGGCAGCGAGACGTCGAGCGCCTCTTCGGCAAGGCGCGCCTGCATCCTTGCGTCGGCGAGGCCAGCGCGGCGCGCGTCGAGCGCGGCCTCGAGCTTTTCCTTGGCGACGTTGATCGCGGCGCCCGCGGCCTTCCTTTCCTCGGGCGCGAGCTTGCCGAGCGTCTTCAGCAGGGCCGTCAGTTCGCCGGTCTTGCCGAGGTAGCCCGCCTTCGCGTTCTCGAGCGCCGAAGGCTCGGCCGCGGCGGAAAATTCCGCCAGCGCCCGCGCAACGATGTCGTCTAGTTTCATGTGCACAAATGAAAAGCGAGGGACTCGCCCTCGCTTTTCTCCGCGTCCCTTATATCAGCTCAGGCCGCGAGGGAGGCCTTGACCTGCCCCGCGATCTTCGCGAAAGCGGCCTTGTCCATCACCGCGATGTCCGCGAGCACTTTGCGGTCGATCTCGATGTTGGCTTTCTTCAGGCCGTTCATGAAGACGCTGTAAGTGATGCCGTGCGAGCGTGCCGCCGCGTTGATGCGGGCGATCCACAGCGCGCGGAACGTGCGCTTCTTGTTGCGGCGATCCCGGTAGGCGTACTGCCCCGCCTTCAACACCGCTTCTTTGGCGATGCGGAATACGTTCTTCCTGCGGCCGCGGAACCCCTTGGCCTGTTCGAGGACTTTCTTGTGGCGCGCGTGCGCCGTTACCCCGCGTTTGACTCTTGGCATTTTTCCTCTCCTTTACGCGTACGGCATCATGGCCTTGACGGCGACCATGTTGCTCTCGTGGACGGCGGTGGAACCGCGCAGGTGGCGCTTGCGCTTCGTCGACTTCTTCGTAAGGATGTGGCGCAGGTTCGCGCTGCCGCGCTTGATGCTGCCGGAACCGCGCACCTTGAACCGCTTCGAGGCGCTTTTCTTCGTCTTCATCTTGGGCATGATTGCTCCCGTCTTTTAACATGACGCCAGGTGGCCCGCTGCGCGAGCGCTTGATACCCGGTGGTCACTTCTTTCCGCGCTAACTTAGCGCGGGATACTGCTCTGTCAAGCCGCGGCCGGTTTTGGCTCCGCGGATTTTTCGGGGGCGGCGCCTTCGGGCTTCGGCGGTTTGGGCGCCCTGGGCTTCTGCGGTGCCGCCACCTTGATATCCTTTTTCTTCGGCCCCAGCACCATCACCATCTGGCGGCCTTCCATCCTGGGGAAATTCTCCACCACGCCGTACGGCTCGAGGTCGGCCTTGACCCGCTCGAGGAGCCTGACGCCGAACTCCTGGTGCGCCATCTCGCGCCCGCGAAAACGCAGCGTTATCTTCGTCTTGTCGCCTTCCTCGAGGAAGCGGATGAGGTTCCTCAGCTTGATCTTGTAGTCGCCCTCATCGGTGCCGGGGCGGAACTTGACCTCTTTGACCTGGATCTGCTTTTGCTTCAGCTTGGCTTCGTGCGCCTTTTTCTGCTCGCGGTACTTGAACTTGCCGAAGTCCATGAGCTTGCATACGGGCGGGACCGCCAACGGGGCGATTTCCACGAGGTCGATTTCCTTCTCCTCGGCCATCCGCATCGCATCCGCTATGGATACGATGCCGAGCTGCTCGCCTTCTTCCCCCACGAGACGGATCTCCGGGGCGGTAATCTGGGCATTGAGACGCTGCGCCTTGCTGTCGAGTGCGATGAGTGCAAACTCCTTTGATGGCGGCACCTTGCCGGTCGCCGCTCTGACCGTGCGCAGCCCCCTGGCCGCGCCAAAAAATCAGGCCGTGCTTTGCGCTTTCGCCTCAGCTGTGAGGCGAGCGACAAAGGCCTCGAGCGGCATGGCCCCGAGGTCTTCGCCGCCGCGCGTACGCACGGCCACATTCCCAGCCTGCTTTTCCTTGTCTCCCACCACGACCTGGTAGGGGAGCTTTTGCAAGCTATGTTCGCGTATTTTATAGGAAATTTTTTCGTTTCGCAAATCCGCCACTGCCCGCCACCCGGCGCGACGCAGGGCCGCCGCGACCGCTTCGGCATAGTCCGCCTGGTGTTCGGAAATATTCATGACCACCACCTGCTCCGGCGCCAGCCACAACGGGAAGGCCCCGGCGAAGTTTTCGATCAGGATCCCCAGGAACCGCTCCATGGAGCCGACGATGGCGCGGTGGAGCATGACCGGCACGTGCCGGGCGTTGTCCACTCCGACGTACTCGGCGCCCAGGCGCTCCGGCATGAAGAAGTCCACCTGCATGGTGCCGCACTGCCAGACCCGGCCGATCGCGTCCTTGAGGGAGTATTCGATCTTGGGGCCGTAAAAGGCTCCCTCCCCGGGCGACACCAGGTATTCGATCCCGCTGCGGCGCAGGGACTCCATGAGCGCGGCCTCGGCTTTGTCCCAGAGTTCGTCCGCCCCGATGCGCTTGGCCGGGCGAGTGGCTACTTTATATATGACCTCGGTGAAGCCGAAGTCGCGATATACCTTCTGCAACAGCGCAGTGAACGCTTCGCATTCGGACAGGATATCGTCCTCGGTGCAGAAGATATGCCCGTCGTCCTGCACGAAACCACGCACCCGCATGAGACCGTGCAGAGCCCCTGAGGGCTCGTTGCGGTGGCAGGCGCCGAATTCGCCCAAGCGGAACGGCAGGTCGCGATAGCTCTTCACGCCCTGGTTGAATACCTGGATGTGGCCGGGACAGTTCATCGGCTTGACCGCGTAATCGCGGTTCTCCGACGAAGTGGTGAACATGTTGTCCCGGTAGTTTTCCCAGTGACCGGTGCGCTCCCACAGGCTGCGGTCGAGGATCTGCGGGCAGCGCACTTCCTGGTAGCCGTTGTCGCGGTACACGCGGCGCATGTACTGCTCCACCTCCTGCCAGACCGCCCAGCCCTTGGGGTGCCAGAACACGAGGCCCGGCGCCTCCTCCTGCATGTGGAAGAGATCCAACTGTTTGCCAAGGCGCCGGTGATCGCGTTTCTCGGCCTCCTCGAGCATTTTGAGGTAGGCCTCCTGGTCTTCTTTTTTCGCCCAGGCGGTGCCGTAGATGCGCTGGAGCATCTCGTTCTTGGAGTCGCCGCGCCAGTACGCCCCGGCCACGCGCATCAGCTTGAAAACCTTCAGCTTCCCGGTCGAGGGCACATGCGGGCCGCGGCACAGGTCGATGAAATTTCCCTGCTCATACAGGGAGATCGGCTCGTTGGACGGGATCGAGGCAATGATCTCGGCCTTGTACGCCTCGCCCTGCTCGCGGAAGAAATCCACCGCCGCATCGCGCGGCATCTCCCTGCGCGCCACAGGCAGGTCGCGCTTGGTGATCTCGCCCATGCGTTTTTCGATCGTCAGCAGGTCTTCGGGGGTAAACGGCCGCTTGTAGGCGAAGTCGTAGAAAAAACCGTTCTCGATCACGGGACCGATGGTCACCTGCGCCTCGGGAAACAACTCCTTCACCGCGTGCGCAAGCAGGTGGGCGGTCGAATGGCGCAGGACCTCGAGGCCCTCAACGTCGCGGTCGGTGATGATCGCGAGGTCGGCGTCGGCCTCGATGCGATAGCTGGTGTCGACCACCCTGCCGCCGACGCGGCCGGCCAGTGCCGCCTTGGCCAGGCCCGGGCCGATCGCCTGCGCGACTTCCGCGACCGTCACCGGGGCGGGGAAGCTTTTGACCGAACCGTCAGGCAGGCGGACGTTAGGCATTTCTAAATGAAAAACGCGGCAGTGCCGCGCTTTTTTCCGAGTGTTGGTAGGCGCGATTGGACTCGAACCAACGACCCCCACCATGTCAAGGTGGTGCTCTAACCAGCTGAGCTACGCGCCTGGGGCTGCAAATCCCGGCCCATGAGGCGACCGGGGGCGGAATTTTACCCCACTCCGCAGCGTTCCCTCAATGCCGTTCATGCCGCCGTTCATGGAACTGTCACGCAAGCCCGGTAGCGTGACAGAATCAAAACTCATCCTGCCTCAAGGAACCCGGCAATGGACCTCATCCTCTGGCGCCACGCCGAAGCGGAAGAATCCGAACCCGACCTTGCGCGAAAGCTCACCGCACGGGGCCACAAGCACGCGGCTAGGGCGGCGCAATGGCTGCACCAGCGGCTGCCGTCGAAATTCACGGTCCTCGCGAGCCCGGCCGAGCGCACCCGGCAGACCGCTCTCGCGCTCGGCGTGCCGTTCAAGACCGTGCAGGCGCTCGCGCCGGGCGCTTCGGTGGCTGAAATCCTCAACTCCGCCGAGTGGCCGGACCGCAAAGGTGCCGTCATCGTCGTCGGCCACCAGCCCGACCTCGGGCGGGTCGCGGCGTACATGATTTCGGGATCGCCGGGCGACTGGGCGATCAAGAAGGGCGGGATCTGGTGGCTCACCAACCGCGTCCGCAACGAAGAAGCGCAGGTCGTGGTCCGTGCGGTGATGACACCGGATCTATTGTAGGGACGATCAGGCGACCTGCGTGGCGCGACGGTCGGACAGGGGTTTCACCTGCAGCTTCATGCCTATCGCCTTCCAGACCTCGCTCTCGGATTCGAGCGCGGCGCCGGTCAGGGGGTTCTCGTCCAGCCAAGACTGCACGAGTTCCAAGGTAAATCCCGCCGCGTCGCCTGCGACCCGCAACGGCGGCAGTGGCGCATCGGACCGGCTGCGCATGAGCAGCGCCGCGAGCCGCAACGCGAACACCAGCAACCAGTCCCCGCCTTCGAGGCCCGCGTCCTGCACCTTGCCGAGCTTGCCGCGGTGCGCGAGCACGATCCGCGCGAGGCGCTGCTGCTCCATGCGCGAAAACCCCGGCATGTCCGCGTTCGAGAGCACGTAGGCCGAGTGCTTGTGGTATTGCGCGTGCGCGATCGACAGGCCCACCTCCGCCAGGCGCGCGGCCCAGTCGAGCATCAGCCGGTCCGGGTCGCCCTCGTCGCTCGGCGGCACAAAAGCATCGTACAGGCGCAAAGCAAGCGCCCTGACGCGCTCCGCCTGCGCCGTATCCACGTGGTAGCGGCGGACGAACTGGCTCACGGTCGCCTCGCGCATGTCGCGGTGTTCGACGCGCCCAAGCAGGTCGTAGAGCACCCCCTGGCGCAGCGCGCCGTCGGAGATCTTCATGGTACCGATGTCGAGTTCGTCGAACACGGCAAGCATGATCGCGAGCCCCCCGGGCAGCACGGGTGCGCGGTCCGCGCGCAGGCCGGGCATGCTCTCCGGGGCGACCACCTCCAGCCTGATCAGGTGGCTGCGCAGGCGGTCCAGTCCTTCCCGTGTGATGCCGTCCTCTGTGAAACCATTCATGGCCAGCAGCTCGGCCAGCGCTTTCGCGGTTCCCGAGGACCCCACGGCCTCCTGCCACCCCATGGAGCGATACGCCTTGACGATACCGGCCAGTTCCTGGCGCGCCGCGAGCTCGGCCGCCTTCATGCGCTGCTTGTCTACGCGGCCATCCGGGAAATACTTAAGGCTGAAGCTCACGCAGCCCATGTAGAGGCTCTCGGTGAGCGGCGGCTCGAGGCCCGTGCCGATGATGAACTCGGTCGAGCCGCCGCCGATGTCGACGACGAGGCGTTGCTGGTTCCCGGCCGGCAGCGAATGCGCGACACCCACGTAGATCAGGCGCGCCTCCTCGCGTCCGGCGATGACCTCGATCGGAAAACCCAGCACCTCGCGCGCCTCGCGCAGGAACTGCGGCGCGTTCTTCGCCACGCGCAGCGTGTTCGTGCCGACCACGCGCACCGCCCGCCTGGGAAACCCCCGCAGGCGCTCCCCGAACTTTGCCAGCGCCTCGAGGGCGCGCGCCTGGGTGGCTCGGTCGATGCGCTTTTCGGCGGTCAACCCGCCGCCGAGCCGGACCGGCTCGCGCAGCGCGTCGAGCGGGTAGATCTGCCCGTCGACCACCCGCCCGATGGCCAGGTGGAAGCTGTTGGATCCGAGATCGATTGCAGCGAGCAGGTCGGGGTGTGGCATGGGCGGGACGTTAGCACCGCCCACCGATCGAGGCAACGCAGCCAGCGCGGTCACAGCCCGCCAGCGTTCATTTCAGAGGTCGCGGATCCGAGGCGTGGCGCACATCCTTGCCTTCCACCGCGTATATCACCTGCTCGGCGATATTCTTGGCGTGGTCGCCGATGCGCTCGAGGGACTTCGCGATGAAGAGGATGTCGAGCGCCGCCGAGATCGTGCGCGGATCCTCGATCATGTACGTGATCAGCTGGCGCAGGACGCCGCGAAAAGCCTCGTCCACGTCGAGGTCCCGCCCGGCCACGGTTTCGGCGCCGGCCACTTCGAGCTTTTCGAGCGCCGCGTGGGACGTCCTCAGCATGCCGAGCACCATCTGCGAGATGCGTCGGATTTCGACATAGCGCGGCAGCAGCACGCCGCCCGAGGAGATGCGCCGCGCCTGGAGCGCGATCTTCTTGGCTTCGTCCCCGACCCGCTCCAGGTGGGTGGTGACCTTGATGATCGCCATCAGCATGCGCAGGTCGCGGGCGGTCGGCTGGCGGCGCGCGATGATCTGCCCGACCAGCGCGTCGATCTCCATTTCGATGGCGTTTACCAGCACCTCATGCTGCAGGATCTGGTCGATCAGCGCCTCGGAACCGCTCCCCAGCGATTCGATGGCATCGACGACCTGGCGCTCGACGCGCACGCCCAACTCCAGCACCTTGGCGTGGGCCAGCGCGAGCTCCTGCTCGTAATCTGTCGAGGTATGGGGTGTGTTGACCAAAAGGATGTCCCGAGAGGCGGTTTGACGCGGCGCAAGTTTAGCCCGCAAATGTGACACTAAGATTGCAATTCGAGACGCACCACATATTCTTCGCGGGCTCGCATTAGACTACGGGTTTACCGGAACCCCGGATATGAAGCGTTCCCAGCCCCACGAGCACTTCCTCAAC
>JANNWA010000050.1:0-6815 GCA_031408275.1 Pseudomonadota bacterium | reverse complement strand
CGATCGTGCGCGAGCGGCGCGAGGCCAGCGCGCGGGCCGCGCCGTGCGGCATGTAGCCCAGTCGCGCGGCCGCCTTTTCGACCTTGGCGCGCGTGTCCTCGCGCACGAGGCCCGGCTCGGCCAGCGCGCGCGAGGCGGTGGACAGCGAGACCCCGGCGGTACGCGCGACATCGGCAAGGCGGGCGGAGGATTTGCGCATGGCGGGAACTAGCATAGCAGGCCGGGTTGAGTATGAAAGCGCTCCCAGCAGGATGCTGCGGTGCAGCTTGACCCCGATGGATGTGTCGACTTAGGCTTTCTGAAAGCGCTTTCATTTTTCACCCATTTCCGAGACTGCCGCATGCCGATCGAATATTTGAAGAAGGCCGCCAAGACCCCCGAGACCGAGAGCGGCAATGCGCGCGCGGTTGTCGACAAGATGCTGGCCGAGATCGAGGTGCGAGGCGAAGAAGCCGTGCGCGAATACTGCAAGAGCCTCGATCACTGGACCGGCGAGATCATCGTCACGCCCGATGCCTTCGAGCGCCGCACGCGCGACATCCCCGAGTCCACCAAGCGCGACATCGAGTTCGCCACCGAGCGGGTGCGCAGGTTTGCGCTCGCGCAGCGCGCCTCGATGCAGGAGTTCTCGACCGAAGTCCACCCAGGCCTCACCGCCGGGCAGCGGCTGATTCCGGTCAACGTGGCCGGCTGCTACGTGCCCACCGGCCGGTATGCGCATATCGCCTCCGCTTATATGAGCGTCGCCACGGCCAAGGCCGCGGGCGTGCCGACGGTGATCGCCTGCTCCACGCCTTTCAAGGGCGGGCCCATCCACCCGGACGTGCTTTACGCAATGAAGGTCGCGGGTGCGGACGTCATGATGACGCTGGGCGGCGTGCAGGCAATCGCAGCATTGGCCTATGGCCTGTTCACCGGGAAGCCGGCCGACATCATCGTCGGCCCGGGCAACAAGTTCGTGGCCGAAGCCAAGCGCGCGCTGTTCGGCAAGGTCGGTATCGACGTGTTTGCGGGACCGTCCGAGGTCGCGGTGATTGCTGATGACTCCGCCGACCCGGCGATGGTCGCCTCCGACCTCGTCGGGCAGGCCGAGCACGGGCACGAATCGCCCGCGTGGCTGTTCACCACCTCCAGAAAGCTGGCCGAGGAGGTCATGCGCCTCGTGCCGCCGCTGATCGAAGCCCTGCCGCCCACCGCGCGCGATGCGGCCGGCGCGGCATGGCGCGACTACGGCGAAGTGGTGCTGTGTTCCACTCGTGAGGAGGTCGCGACGGTTTCGGACCGATATGCCTCCGAGCACCTCGAAGTGCATGCGCGCGACCTCGACTGGTGGCTGGCGCGCCTCACCTGTTACGGGTCGCTGTTCCTCGGCGAGGAGACCACCGTGGCCTACGGCGACAAGGCTTCCGGCCCCAACCATATCCTGCCCACCAAGGGCGCGGCGCGCTACTCGGGCGGGTTGTCGGTCCACAAGTTCATCAAGACGGTGACCTGGCAGCGCATGAGCCGCGAGGCCAACCGCGATATTGCGCAGGTCACGGCGCGCATCTCGCGCATGGAAGGCATGGAAGCCCACGCGCGTACCGCGGACGACCGCATGGACAAGTATTTCCCGGGCGAACAGTTCCGGCGCGGTGAACCGGTCAGCTCGTGATGGGGATTGCGGAACTCTTCGGGCTGGACGGCCGGGTCGCGCTGGTGACCGGGGCGAGCTCGGGCATCGGGCGGGAGATCGCGCGGGCACTGGCGGACGCGGGTGCCGCGATCGTGCTGGTGGCTCGCGGTGCCGCGGCGCTGGAGGAAACGCGCGGCGTCATCGAAAAAGCGGGCGGGCGCGCGGCCTGCGTGCCCTGCGACCTCGCGCAGCGTTCCGCCATTGCGGACTGCGCAACGGCTGCGGCCAAGCCGTTCGGTGCGCCCGACATCCTCGTCAACGCAGCCGGCATCAACCCGAGGAAGCCCATGGCGGAGGTCCGCGAAGCCGATTGGGACGCGACGCTGGCGATCAACCTCGACGCGCCGTTCTTCCTTGCGCAGAAGCTCGCGTTGGCCATGGTCGCCAAGGGCTGGGGCCGCATCATCAACATCGCCTCGCTGCAATCGGTGCGCGCGTTCGCCAACGGCGCCCCGTATGGGGCCTCCAAGGGCGGCGTGATGCAGCTCACCCGCGCGCAGGCCGAGGCCTGGTCGCGCCACGGGGTGAATGCCAATGCGATCGCGCCCGGATTCTTCCCCACCGCGCTGACCGCGCCCGTGGTGAACGATGCGCAGAAATGGCAGGCCAACGCGGACAAGACCTTCGCGGGGCGCAACGGCGCCCTCTCCGACCTGCACGGCACGGCGATCTTCCTTGCAAGCCGCGCCTCCGATTACGTGACCGGCCAGACGATCTTCGTCGACGGCGGGTTTTCCGCAGGCTGACATTGGACCCCGGCATGAACGCACAACCGAACATCATCCTGATCATCACCGACCAGCAGCGCGCGGACACGATCAACGCACTGGGAGCGCCGTGGATGCATACGCCGAACCTCGACCGGATGGTCGGGGAGGGAACGGCATTCACGAATTGCTTCGTGACCTCCCCGGTGTGCGTCGCATCCCGTGCAAGCCTGTTTACCGGCATGTATCCCCACGCGGCAGGGGTGTTCAAGAACTTCCAGCCATGGAAGCCGACCTGGGTCCAGTGGCTGGCATCGGCCGGGTACCACTGCGCGAACATCGGCAAGATGCACATCAACCCGTATGACGAGCTCGGCGGTTTCCACCAGCGGTTCGTAGTGGAGAACAAAGACCGCCCGCTGTTCCTCGACGAACACGACCGCGCGTTCTACGACGAATGGGACAAGGCGCTCCACGCCCACAAGCTGAAGAAGCCTTCGCGCTATACCCGCTCCTCGGCCGACCTCGCCGCGTACAAGGCGGCGATGGGCTCGTTCACGTGGGACCTTCCCGACGCGCTGCATTCCGACAATTTCATTGGCGACCATGTGCTGTGGTGGCTGGAAGAGCGCAAGGCGACCAACCCCCTGTTCCTGCAGATCGGGTTTCCTGGACCGCACCCGCCGTACGACCCCACGGCAAGCCACCTGAAGCGCTACGAGAACGCCAACATCCCGGTGCCTCAGTTCACCGAGGAGGAGGAGTCCTTGCAGCCGAGGGCGCAGGCCGAGTTGCGCGCAAACATGATCCGCAACAACTACGACTCGATTGCGTGGCGGCACCGGCCCGCGGCAGCCGACCTCCTGCGGATGCGGCGCCACTACGCGGCGAACGTGACGATGATCGACGAGAAGCTGGGGGAGATCATGCAGGTCCTCGAGCGCAAGGGATACCTGGACAACGCCATTGTGCTTTTTACCTCGGACCACGCGGACGCACTCGGCGACCATGGGCATGTCCAGAAATGGACCATGTACGACTCGGTCGAGCGCGTCCCGCTCATTGCCTGGGCGCCAGGAAAGATCGGCGCAGGCAAGCGCAACGACAGCTTGGTCCAGTCGATGGATGTGGCGCCGACGATCCTGAAGGCGGCCGGCGTCCCGGTCCCCGACAACTGGGAATCGCGTTCGTTGTGGCCCGTGCTGCGTGGGGAGGCCGCTTCGATCCGCGATGTGGTCTATGCCGAGCTGGCCCGCGACCATATCCAGACCGGCGCCGAGTACATGGTCATGCGCCGCGACCAGGACTGGAAGCTGGTCTACTACCTCGACGAACCCGACGGGGAGTTGTTCGACCTTAAAGCGGACCCGGGCGAAACGCGGAACCTGTGGACGTCGCGGGACCACGCCGAGAAGCGCGTCGAACTGACCCGCGACCTGCTGGTCTGGTCGATGCGGTCGGCCTTAAATTCGCGCATGCCGCCATCGCGAGCAGCCCAGCCGGGGATGCTCCTCGGGAAGTGATCCACCGCACATGCATTGCCGCTACGTTCAACGAGGAGTTCAAATGATCAGGGGAATCGCGCTGCAAAACTGGAGGCGGTCACTGGCCGCGATCGTGCTCTGCCTGTGTGCGGGTCCTGCTTGCGCATTCCCGACCAAGCCGATTGTCATCGTCGTGCCTTTTCCTCCCGGGGGCGTTGTGGACGTCATCGGAAGGCTGGTCGCTGACCGGTTGAGCGTCAGCTTCGGCATGCGCGCCATTGTCGACAACAGGACGGGGGCCGGGGGCACGATCGGCGCTGCAGCCGTCGCACGCGCGGAACCCGATGGACATACGCTGCTTGTCGGTGGCGCGGCGACGCATGTCTTCTCCCCGAACCTGTACCCGGGCCTCACCTACGACCCGCTCAAGAGTTTCGCCCCTGTAGGACAGCTGACTACGGGTCCGCTAGTGCTTGTCGTACCGGTGTCCTCGCCGGTGACCGGCATGAAGGAATTCGAATCCCTCGTTCGCACCCAGGGCGACCGGCTGAACTACTCGAGCAACGGCGCCGGGACTTTCCCGCATCTTGCGGCCGAGTTGTACCGTCGCGCGACGGGTGGTAAGTACGCCCATATTCCCTACAGCGGCGGCTCCCAGGCCCTTGTTGCCCTGGCGGCTGGGGAAGTCGGGTTTTCGATCAACCACATTCCGGTTGTCCTTCCGATGCTGAAAGGCGGAAAGATCAAGGCGATCGCGACGACCGGCCTGCAGCGCTCCGCCGCTTTCCCCCAGCTTCCGACTTTCGAAGAGGCGGGCGTGAAGGGGTTTGAGGCCAGCGCTTGGTTCGGGTTGTTCGCGCCGGCCGGAACCCCCAAGCCTGCGATCGAGAAGCTGAATGCTGCGGTTGCGCAGGCCCTCAAGTCCCCTGAACTGCGCGACAAGCTGCTCGCCCTGGGGGATGAGCCCGTCGGCGGGTCGCCGGAAGCGCTGGCGGCGCTGGTGCAGTCCGACCTTGCCAAGTGGCCGGCCATCATCCGCGACGCCGGCGTTAAGGCCAACTGAGGGCTGGAGGATGAAAGCGCTCGTCTACACCGCCCCCAACGAAGTCACCTATCGCGAGGAGCCGGAGCCACGGGCGGCGCCCGGCGAGGTCAAGATCCGCATCGATGCGGTGGGCATCTGCGGCTCGGACATGCACGCCTACCATGGCCACGATCCGCGCCGGAACCCGCCGCTGATCCTCGGCCACGAACTTACGGGCGAGATCCTTGAGGGCCCGGGCAAGGGGCGCCGCGCCACGGTAAACCCGCTGATCACCTGCGGGTACTGCGAGTACTGCAGGCAGGGCCGCGACAACCTCTGCGCCAACCGAACGATGATCGGGATGACCCGCGCGGGCGGCTTCGCCGATTACGTCACCACCGCAGCGGGAAGCGTCATCGACATCCCGCAGGACATGAGCGTGCGGGCGGCGGCGCTCACCGAACCGGCCGCCACCGCGGTGCACGCGATCAACGTCGCGATGCGCAGCCTCGTGCGCCCGCTGCCCGAGTGCCGCGTGCTGGTGCTCGGCGGCGGTGCGATCGGGCTGCTCGCTGCGCTGCTGTTGCGCAGCTACGGGGTGCGCCACGTGACGGTGGCAGAGACCAATGTACTGCGACGGACTTCTGCAGCAAAGGTGGCGGATGTCGCGGTGTACGACCCTGTCGCAGGCGCCGGCCCGGCGGACAACAGCATGGACTTCGTGATCGACGCGGTCGGCGGCAAGGCGACGCGCAACGCCGCGCTCGCCGCGGTGAAGCCGGGTGGGGTCGTCATGCACATCGGCTTGATGGATTGGGCCTCCGAGATCGACATGCGCAAACTTACGCTTGCCGAGATCACGCTGATCGGCACCTACACCTACGCCACCGCCGACTTGCGCGCAGCCGTGGCGGCGCTGCACGAAGGTGCCTTCGGCGACCTCGCTTGGGTCGAGGAGCGGCCGCTGGCTGAGGGCGCGCGCGCATTCCGCGACCTGCACGAGGGCCGCACGGCCTCGGCCAAGATCGTGCTGCGTCCATGAGCGAGATCGTTTTCGACCGCGTCACGCGGACCTTCGAGCGCAACGGGCAGCGCACTACGCACTGAATCGAGAAGTAGCAACTGAGGGCGAAATTAAAGGAGATGTGCAATGCCTAAACTGAAAGCACTTCTTGCGTGGATTGCCGCGGTGACCGCGTTGGCCGGGGCATCGGAGGTCTATTCCCAGGAATATCCAAGCAAGCTGATCACGGTCATCGTCCCGTGGCCAGCTTCCGGCATTGTAGACATCGCCGCGCGCGTAATCGGCCAGAAGGTACAGGCAGAACTAGGCCAGCCGATGATCATCGACAATAAACCCGGCGCAGGCGGCATGATTGGGGCCGACCTGGTCGCCAAGGCTGCCCCCGACGGATACACGCTCCTGGTCACTTCGAGCGGCCTGACCATGAACGCGGCACTCGGGCAAAAGATCTCCAAAGAAGTGGCATCGGCATTTGCGCCGATCCGAGTCGTGGCGTGGTCGCCATCTATCCTCGTCGTTTACCCCGGATTAAAGCTGGCTTCGGTGAAGGACCTGGTTGCCATGGCCAAATCCAAACCCGGCAAGATGACCTACGCTTCGGCCGGGATTGGTTCACCCGCGCATTTCGCTGCTGAAATGTTCCTTGGCGAGGTTGGCATCGCAGCCGTCCACGTTCCGTACAAAGGCGCGCCTCCTGCAATGAACGACCAGATTGCCGGGCGCGTTGATTTCCACTTCGCCAATGCGACCGTTGCCCTCCCGCAGATCAAGGCGGGCTCGGTTATCGCGCTCGCGATCGCCGCCGACAAGCGCTCACCGCTGGTGCCAGGCGTACCGACGATGGCGGAAGCCGGATACCCGGACTTCAAGGCCGGACAGTGGCTCGGCTACCTCGCTCCCG
>JANNWA010000049.1:0-3179 GCA_031408275.1 Pseudomonadota bacterium | reverse complement strand
GATGCAGCGCGACGACTGGTACAGCTCCGCGCGCGTGCCCGCACAGGTCGCTGATCCCGAGGCTCTCGGCCGGTATGCGGGTGCGCGGGCGCTGGCCCGCCTGCGCGCGCGCAAGATCTCCACCTGCCAGGCGCCGGTGCTGTTCGAGGCGCCGCTCGCGGGCGGCCTGATCGGCCATTTCGTCTCCGCGGTCAGCGGTGGCAGCCTGTACCGGAAATCGACCTTCCTGCTGGACAGCCTGGGCAAGCAGGCGTTTTCCCGCGGCATTTCCATCGAAGAGAGGCCGCACGAGCGCCAGGCCATGGCCAGTTCCCCCTTCGACGAGGAAGGCGTGGCCACGCGCCGGCGCAGCATCGTCAAGGGCGGCGTGGTCGAGGGCTACTTCCTCGGCACCTATTCGGCGCGCAAGCTCGGCATGCAGAGCACCGGCAGCGCCGGCGGCAACCACAACCTCGTCGTCAGTCCCGGCACGCTCGATTTTCGCGGCATGCTGAAGAAGATGCACCGCGGGTTGCTGGTGACCGAGCTGCTCGGGCAGGGCATGAACCTCATCACGGGGGACTACTCCCGCGGCGCGGCCGGCTACTGGGTCGAGAACGGCGAGATCCAGTACCCGGTGGAGGAGATCACCATCGCGGGCAACCTCGCGCAGATGTTCAAGTCCATCGCCGCGGTGGGCAGCGACGTGCTGGTGCGCGGCTCGCGGTCGTGCGGGTCGATCCTGGTCGAAAACATGACCATCGCCGGGAACTGACGATCTAGAACAAGGCAAATAGCGCGACGACGAAGACCACGAGGCTGCCGCCCGCCAGCCACATCAGGGTCGCGTTATCGATTTTCGGCTTGTCGGGGTCGTCCGCAACCGGCTCGGGATGGTGTTCGTCGTGGGTGTCGTCGTGATCCTTCTCGTGCCCGGCATTCCCGTGCCCGGCATCATGGCGTGGATTCTCGCTCGCCACCTTGGCGTTGAACGCGTCAAAGAATTCCGCCGAAAGCTTCTTCGCCGCGGCGTCCACGAGGCGCGAGCCGATCTGCGCGAGCTTGCCGCCAACGTTCGCCTTTACCTGATACGTGAGCTTGGTGTTGCCGCCTTCGGGCAGCAGCTGGACCTTGGCGCCGCCCTTGCCGAAGCCGGCCACGCCGCCCTGGCCTTCGAACGCGAGCGAATACGAGTTGGGCGGGTCGAGGTCAGAAAGCGCCAGCTTGCCCTTGAACTTCGCCGACACCGGGCCGATGCGCGCGGTCATCAGCACGACGTATTCGTTCTCGGCGGTCCTTTCTATGGATTCGCAGCCGGGCACGCAGGCCTTGAGGATCTCGGGGTCGTTGAGCGCTGCCCAGGTGGCGGCCTGCGAGGCCGGGATGAGCTGTTCGCCGGACATTTCCATGCGGATACCCCTTTCAGTGTGTGCGTTGCGCCGGCCGCCCGGAGGAGGGTCGAACTGCGCGCCCCGCGGGTTCCCTCATCACCTTGGCCAGGTCGATCAGGCTCTTCAGATTATGCACCGGCAGGAAGCGGTCGACGTAGGGAAGCATCGCGCGCACCCCGGCGGGCTTGGCCTCGAACTTTTCGTACCGCAGCAGCGGGTTCATCCAGATGAGGTGCCTGCAGGCCATGTGCAGGCGCTCCATCTCCTCCGACAGCCCTTCGCCCGCCTCGCGATCCAGGCCGTCCGTGACGAGCAGCAGGCACGCGTTCTGGCCGGGCCGGGGCCGCGCCCAGCGCGGGTTGAAAACGTGCGGCCAGTTGCCGTTCCGGGTGCCGCCCGACCAGTCCTTGATCGCGTCGGCCACGCGCGTCATCGCCACGTCCACGTCGCGGTGCTTGAGCTGGCGCGTGACGTTGGTCAGGCGCGTGCCGAACACGAACACGCTCACTCGGTCGCGGTCGTTGGTGATCGCGTGCAGGAAATGCAGGAACATCCGCGCATAGGGGTTCATCGAGCCCGAGATGTCGCACAGGACCACCAGCGGCGGGTGCAGGGTCTTGGGCGCGGTGCGCACGAGCGGAATGATGTCGCCCCCCTCGCGCAGGCTGGCGCGCAGCGTGGCGCGCAGGCTGACGCGCGCGCCATGCGGGTCGGCGGCGTACCGGCGCGTGCGGATCTGCGGCAGCGGCAGGCGCAGTTGCGCGAGCATCTTCTTCGCTTCGGCCAGCTCGGCGGCGGTCATGGTGTCGAAGTCCATGCGCTGCAGGACTTCGCGCGACGAGAAGGTCAACTTGGCATCCAGCTCCACCTTCTGCTCCGGCTGGTCCTCGGGCTCCTCACGCTTGGGCTGGTTGAACAGCGAGTCCGTGAGCCGCTGGCTCTGCTCCTGCTCGTCTGGCCCCACCTTCCCGTAGGTCTTGGGCAGCAGGGCCTGCATCATCTTTTCGAGGAGCTTCGGGTCGCGCCAGAAGATCTGGAAAGCCTGGTCGAAGATCGGGCGCTGCTCTTCCCGCGAGAGGAAGATGGCCGACATGGTCCAGTAGAAGTCGTCGCGGCGGTCCGTGCCCGCGAGCTCGATCGCCTTCATGCAGTCGATCACCCGGTCGGGGCCCACGCGCAGCCCCGCGCCGCGCAGGATGCGCGCGAAGTGCATCACGTTCTCGGCGAGCTTGCCGCGGCCGGGGGCGGCTTCCGGGAGGAGGAGCATGGGGCCGGTCGTGGCGCGGCCGTTCAGGCCGCGGCCGCCGCCTGCGCCTCAGCGGTCAGGCGCTGGGCTTCCTCGCCGGTGATGCGCTCGATGTCATCCTGGTACTTGAGTAGCACCCCGAGGGTGTCGTTGACGGTCTGCGGGTCGAGCGCGATCTTGTCCAGCGCCACGAGCGCATTGGCCCAGTCGATGGTCTCGGCCACGCCGGGCAACTTGAAGAGATCCACGCTGCGCAAACGCTGCACGAACGCCACGATCTCGCGCGACAGGTTCTCGGCCGCCTTGGGCGCCTTGCGCCGCAGGATGTCGAGTTCGCGCACCGCGTCGGGATAATCGACCCAGTGGTACAGGCAGCGGCGCTTCACCGCGTCGTGGATCTCGCGCGTGCGGTTCGAGGTGATCACCACGATCGGCGGCTCAAGGGCCTTCAAGGTACCGGTCTCCGGGATTGTGATCTGAAAGTCCGACAGCACTTCGAGCAGGTAGGCTTCGAACGGCTCATCGGTGCGGTCGAGCTCGTCGATCAGCAGCACCGGCGCTTT
>JANNWA010000048.1:0-1578 GCA_031408275.1 Pseudomonadota bacterium | reverse complement strand
CGCCATTTGCCCATGTTCTGGCCGTAGAACGTCTCGATGCCCACGATAGCGACGATGATCTCCAGGGGCACGCCGTATTCGCGCTCGGCGCGGGCAAGCGCTTCGCCGTGCAGCGCGGCGAAGCGCATGCCTTCTGCAATGTGCCGCTCATTGATGAAGTTGGTCCGGTAGGTCTGCCATGAGCGGGTCCGCGGCGATACGGGCGGGCGGATCGCCTTGAGGATCTCGGGCTGACGCGTGGTCCGCCGGAAGACGGTCTTCAGCTCGCGCTCGGCGAACCCGTGGCGCCCGACCATTTCGCGGATGAATTCGTTCACGTCGGGCCGGTTGGCGTAGTGGGCGGGCGCGGGTTCGCGTGGCGCCGCTTGCGGTTGCGCGGCCGCCGGCAGCGCGACCGCGCAGGCGAGGAGCAGCGCCGCCAGGCGCAAGGCGCCCGCGCTCATGCGGGACGGAATTCGCGCACCTGTTGCTTGAGCGCGGCGACCTCGGGGTCGGGTCGCGTCGCTCCGTAGCGCAGGGCGATGTAGCGCTCGCCCACTGCGACGATCGCCGCGGCGGCGCCGGGAAAGCGCGCGGCCGCGCGTTCGACGAAGTCCCGCGGGCCCTCGTGGGGTTCGCGCGGCACGCCCGCCGCAGCGAGCTTGCGGCAGAAAGCGAGCCATGACTGCTGCACGGGGTCGGGGCGCACTATGCGTTTAAGCGACCATGCGAGCAGGGCGATGATGATCACGCCAACCGCGGAAATGAGCATCGTGGCGAGGGCCTTCCAGTCGGCGTCGGTCAGG
The DNA here is from genome assembly GCA_031408275.1 of Pseudomonadota bacterium. Classification (GTDB taxonomy): domain Bacteria; phylum Pseudomonadota; class Gammaproteobacteria; order Burkholderiales; family SG8-39; genus SZAS-79. The sequence continues at coordinate 793 of JANNWA010000048.1, read as the reverse complement.
CCGATGCGGTTGAGGAATTCGCGCTGGCGCTCGGTGTTGTAGCCCAGCACCCATAGGTTCCATTGGTTGGAGAGCGCCTCCCAGTTGTAGCGGATCGACTTGAGCCAGGCAGAGTCCACGCGCATGAGGTAGGGCACCGGGTCGCCCGCGGGCACCGAGCTGGCCATGCCGGAATCGACACGGCCGGGCATCGATACCGCGGTCGGGTCGACCCGGACCCAGCCCTGGCCGCGCACGTGGACTTCGGCCCAGGCATGGGCCTCGGATTGCCGGACGGTGAGGTAACCGTCGAGCGGGTTGACTTCGCCCCCCTGGTATCCGGTCACCACGCGCGCCGGCACGCCGGCCGATCGCATCAGCACGACGAAGGCCGAGGAGAAGTGCTCGCAGAAGCCGCGCTTCGCGTCGAACAGGAACTCGTCGACGCTGTCGCGGCCCATCAGCGGGGGCAGCAGCGTGTAGATGAACTTCTGGTCGCGCAGCCAGTTGATGGCATGGGCCACCAGCGCCTCGTCGTCCCCGATGCGGCTGCGCCACTCCTGGGCCAGCGCGCGCGCGCGCGGGTTGAAGCCCGCGGGCAGCAGCGTGCCGCGTGCAAGGCTGCCTTCGGTCTCATCGCCGGTCCTGCGGCCGCCGGCGATCGAGGTCATCTCGTAGCGCATGCGGTTGCGGATTTCCGAATTGGACATGATCTGGCCGTCGTTGGACAGCCACGAATTCGGTGGGAGGGATGCCGCCGTTTCGAGCGCGAACATCCAGTTGCGGTTGTGCGGCTCGAGAACGACGCTGTACT
>JANNWA010000047.1:0-2522 GCA_031408275.1 Pseudomonadota bacterium | reverse complement strand
TTGTCCTTGATGTAGATGACGATGAACACCGGCAGGCTGACTATGAACAGCGGCGCGACGAAATTGTGCAGGTTCTTGGCGAGCGAGGTCAGCCACGAGAACAGCGTGTAGCCGATGACCGGAAGCAGGATGTGCTTGCCGAAGAACATGACCAGGCCCGAGATTCCCAGCACGCAGAAGCTGATCGCCATGCTCCAGTGCGCGACGCGTTCGATCGTTGAAAACCGCTTCATCAGGCGGCCGCTGCGGGGCTCCGGCATCTTGATCTCCCCCCGCCAGAAGTAGAACAGGCCGACCACCGCGGCCATGATCACGATGAACAGCCCGCCGTAGAAGGTGACCGGCCCGTTGCGGTACTTGCGCCAGGCCTCGCCCGCGGTGGTCATCGTGTCCTGGCCGAAGAACTTCGCCTGCGGCTGGATGAGCACGCCGGTCTCCGGCCCCTTGATGCTGGTGTAGTTCGATTCGCCGGAGCGCACCTCGCGCCACACCGGGGCGTTGTTGCCCGGCTGCTCGACCTGGCGTTTCGCCTGTGAATCCTCGGCGGCCGGCTGCGCCGCCGGCACGGGTTGCACCTGCGCCAAAGCCGCGGCCGGCGCCAGCCCCGCGCATGACAGCACCATGGCCAGGCCAATCAGCCCGCTACGTAGTTTCATCATTGGGTCTCCTCCGGGCCCGGACCGGCTACTGCCCGATCCGTTTATATTCGTTCTGGCCGTCGTTACGCGCCTTGATCTGGGTTTCCCAGGTGCCCTTGTCGCCCTTGGTCCACTTGGCATTTGCGGCGCCGCTGGCGAGCGGGGCGTTGTCCCACGGCTTGCCGTCGGGCTTGCCCTGGTACTTGCCCTGCTTCTGGCCGGTGGACGTTTGCTCGACCTCCATGCACCCGACCGCCCCCAGCGACGCGATCAGCGCCGCGACCAGCGCGTGGCGCATCATGATTTCGCCGCGGGCGCCGGTGCGGCGCCGCCCTTGCCCTGGCCGTAGGCCGTGCCCCAGCCCCAGACCTCGGAGCCTTTGCCGCGCTTGAGCACGCGCTCGCGGTAGATGTCGGCGATCACGTCGCCGTCGCCGCCGAGCAGCGCCTTGGTCGAGCACATCTCGGCGCAGGCCGGGAGCTTGCCCTCGGCAAGGCGGTTGCGGCCGTACTTCTTGAACTCGGCTTCCGACTTGTCGGCCTCGGGGCCGCCCGCGCAGAACGTGCACTTGTCCATCTTGCCGCGCAGGCCGAACGCGCCCGCCTGCGGGAACTGCGGCGCGCCGAACGGGCAGGCGTAAAAGCAATACCCGCAACCGATGCACAGGTCCTTGTCGTGCAGCACCACGCCGTCATCCGTGCGGTAGAAGCAGTCCACCGGACACACCGCCATGCAGGGCGCGTCCGAGCAGTGCATGCAGGCGACCGAAATCGACTTCTCGGCCCCGACCACCCCGTCGTTGATGGTGACCACGCGGCGGCGGTTCACGCCCCACGGCACCTCGTGCTCCTGCTTGCAGGCGGTGACGCAGCCGTTGCACTCGATGCAGCGCTCGGCGTCGCAGAGGAATTTCATTCTCGCCATGGTCGTCTCCTTAGGCCTTAGCTACTTGGCAGAGGGTTGTTTTTGTCTCTTGCATCATCGTGACCGAGTCGTACCCGTAGGTGGTCGCGGTGTTCACGGCCTCGCCGCGCACGATCGGCGCCGCGCCCTCGGGGTAGAACGCCAGCATGTCCTGGCCCTGCCACCAGCCCGAGAAATGGAACGGGATGAAGCAGGTGTCGGCGCCGACCCTCTCGGTGACCATCGCCTTGACCTTGATCTTCGCGCCCGAGGGCGTGCTCACCCAGACGTACTCGCCGTTGCGCACGCCCCGGTCGGCCGCGGCCTTGGGGTTGATCTCGATGAAGTTGTCCTGCTGCAGCTCGGCGAGCCACGGGTTGGAACGCGTCTCCTCGCCCCCGCCCTCGTACTCGACCAGGCGACCGCTGGTGAGGATCATCGGGAACTGCTTGCCGATATCCTTGTTCTTCTGCTGGATAGACTTGAACAGCGTCGGCAGCCGCCAGAACGCCTTCTTGTCGTCGTGCGTCGGGTATTTCTCGACCATGTCCGCGCGCGGGCTGTACAGCGGCTCGCGGTGCTTGGGCACCCCGTCGGGGAAGTTCCACACCACTGCGCGCGCCTTGGCGTTGCCGAACGGGTGACAGCCATGCACCTTCAGGACCACGCGCTGGATGCCGCCGGAGAGGTCCGTCTTCCAGTTCTTGCCCTCGGCGGCCGTTTTCTCGGCGTCGGTGAGGTCGTCCCACCAGCCGAGCTTCTTCAGCAGCACATGGTCGAACTCCGGGTAGCCGGTGGTGATGTCGGCGCCCTTGGAGTGCGAGCCGTCCTCGGCGAGCAGCGAAACGCCTTCGCGCTCAACGCCGAAGTTCGCGCGGAAGTTGCCGCCGCCGTCCATGACGTGCCTGGAGGTGTCGTACAAGTTGGGCGAGCCCGGGTGCTTGAGCGCGGCGTTGCCGTAGCACGGCCAGGGCAGGCCGA
>JANNWA010000046.1:0-12938 GCA_031408275.1 Pseudomonadota bacterium | reverse complement strand
GCCCACGCGGTAGATGCGCGCAAGGCCCTGGTCGAGCACCAGCGGCAACTCGAGCGTCTCGCCATAGAAGCGGTAACTGGCCTCGATGTCGCGCACATACAGGAAAGTGACCGCCTGCTCGAACGGGGCCGGGTCCTTTTGTGCAGCAGTCATTTGCGCAGCGCCTTCAGCGCCTGCTCGCCGTCCGGACCGGCACGTTTCAGCCATTCCTCGGTCAGTTTTGCGCCGACTTCACGCAAGCCGTTCACCAGCGCCGGGCTGCCCGGCTCTACCAGCATGCCTTTGGCCTTGAGGATGGCCGAGGACTCGTCGGCGCTCGTGGAGGCCATCTGCCAGCCGCGCGTTTCGGCGCGCGCCGCGGCATCCGTCAACACTTTCTGCAGGTCGGGCGAGAGGCCCTTGAACGCGCGCTCGTTGACGATGGTCACGCTCTTGTTGTGCATCGCGCGGATGTCGTAGAAATACTTGGCGTAGTCCCAGGCCAGCGTGTCCACGCCGGTGCTGCCCGAGGTGATCATGACCGAGGCGATGCCGGTGGCGAACGCCATGGGAATCTCCGGGGCCTGCACCGTGGTCGGCGTCGCGCCGAGGAGTTCGGCAAAGCGCGACGTCGTGGGGCTGTAGGTGCGGAAGCGCAGGCCCTTGAAATCCGCCACCGTCGTGAGCGGCGCCTTCGCGTAGATCGCCTGCCCCGGCCAGACCACATAGTGCAGCGGGATCAGCCCTTGTTTGGCCAGGCGCTGGTTGAGGTAGGGCTTGGTCGCGTCGTACAGGCGCTTCGCGCCGTCGAACCCCTGCACCACGAACGGGATGCCGTCGATCTCGAAGAACGGGTCCTCGTTACCGTAAGCGCCGAGCAGGATGTCGCCCAGCTGCGCCTGCCCGCCGCTCACCGCCCGCTTGATCTCCGGCATCTTGAACAGCGACGCGTTGCTGTGCATGGTGATGACGAGCTGGCCGTTGGACGACTTCTGCACGTCCTCGACGAACAGGCGCGCGTTCTTGGTGTGGTAGTTGGTTTCCGGGAAGGGCGTCGCCATGTCCCACTTGGTTTGCGCGGCGGCGGCCAGGGGGAAGGCTGCAAGTGCGAAAGCAATCCATGCGCGAAGTGTCGGCGTTCTCAAGACAGTCTCCCGGGGGTGAGTGAGTGGTGCGGCTACGATAGCAGCATATATTGCGGTGCGGCAATCACCGTTTTCCCTGGAGCACTCAGCCCAACAGGGTCTTCATCTCCGCGCCCGGCGTGGCGGCGGCGGCCCAGCCGAAGCTGCCCTGCTCCTGCATCTCGCGGCCCGCGCGCACCAGGGCGCCGATCGACGCACGTGCCAGCGCCCCGCCCGTGCTGATGCGCTTGCCTCCAGCTTCCGCTATCTGCGCCACAGTCGCGTGCGGCAGGCCCGACATGTTGACGTTGACCGGCTTGCCCACGGCTTTGGTGACCATGCGCACCTCGTCCAGCGTCCTGAGGCCCGGCGCGTAAAGCACATCCGCGCCGGCTTTCTCGAAGGCCTGCAGGCGGCGGATCGTGTCGTCGAGGTCGTTGATGCCGTGGATCAGGTTCTCGGCGCGCGCGCAGAACGTGAACTTGAACGGCAGCTTCTTCACCGCCTCGACGGACGCCTGCACGCGCTCCACCGCTAGGTTGAAAGGGTAGATCGGCTTCGCGTCGTCATTGCTGTAGTCCTCGATCGAACCGCCCACCAGGCCCGCCTCCGCGCCGCGGATCAGCGTCTGCGCCGCCAGCTTCGGATCGTAGGAGTAGCCGTTCTCGAGGTCGGCGCTGACGGGGAGGCTCGTCGCCGCGCACAGGATGCGGCAGTGGTCGATCATCATGTCGAGGCCCACCGCGCCGTCGAGCAGGCCGAGCGAGAACGCGTAGCCGGCGCTGGTGGTGGCCAGCGCTTCGAAACCCAGACGCTCCAGGATCTTGGCGGAACCGGCGTCCCAGGGGTTGGGGATGACGAAGCAGCCTGCGCGCGCGTGGAGGGCGGCGAAGCGTCCGGCTTTCTCGGATTGGGTGACGGTCTTTCCTTGCATGGTGCGTTCCTCCGATTGAAGTTCGCGGCTGTTCAGCGCTGGTCCGGATCGTAACCTGCTTCGCGCTGGTGGCGGATTGCGGCGACAATGACCTGGTCTGAGCGCTCGTCGTATCGATAGAGTGCCACATACCCGCTGCGCCCCCTCGAAACTACGAGTTCGCGCCAGCTTCCACCCGCGGGTCGCCCGACCAGCGGATGATTCGCCAGGATGTTCACTGCGTCGGTGACCAGTAGCGCCGTTTCGTTGGCAGCAAAGAGGTCGGACTCGGCCAGGAAATCGCGCAGCCTGGCCAGGTCGTCCAGCGCCTCCGGCAGGTAGACGACCAGCGGCATGCGCTGGTCAGGCCTTGATCGGCTTGGGCCGCGCGGTCTTTTTTCCCGTGGCAAGTGCAAGGAAATACAGGTGCACGTCCTCGGCGCGATATGCGGCGCGCGTCTGCTCGAAGCGGGTCAGGCGTTCGTCCGCCTCGCGGATGAACGCGCCGCGCTTCTCGGCCATCGCGGCCTGGCTGGCAAGTGCCTCGACCATCCAGGCATGCGGCGTCTTGCCCGCCGCGTTCGCGAGCGGGGCGATGCGCTCCTTGAGGTCTTCGGGCAGCTTGAGGGTGGTAGTAGCCATGGAGGTCTCCCGCAGGACGAAATCCTTAGGTGACACCAAAGTAACACCCGCCTTCCCTCCAAGTCAATCGCCTGACTCTTCCGGTTGGCGCAGAATGCCTGTAGTGATCTACCGCAACCCCCATTCCACCCGCGGCCCCTATCCCGCGGCACTGCACACCCACCTCGACATCCGCCGCGCGCAGGAGTGCCGTCGCTGGCTATCGGCGTGGTCGATGCTCAACCCGGAGCCCACGCCGCTGTGGGACCTGCCGGCCGCCGCGCGGCGGCTGCGCGTGGGCTCGATCAGCGTCAAGGACGAGTCAGTGCGGTCTTCGCTCGGCAGTTTCAAGGCGCTGGGTGCGCCGGCCGCTTTGCTGCGGCTGGTGCTCGCACGCGTCCCGGACGCGGTCCCTGAAGAGGTGCTGCGCGGCTCTTATGCGGCCTTGTTGAAAGACTACGTCGTCATCAGCGCCACCGACGGCAACCACGGCCGCGCGTTGGCAGCAGCCGCGCGCAGCGCCGGGATCCGCTGCGTGATCGTGCTGCATGGGCAGGTCAGCAAGGAACGCGAAACGGCCATCGCCGCGCTCGGCGCGCAGATCATGCGCATCGCCGGCAATTACGACGAGTCGGTGAGCGAAGCCGCCCGCCTCGCGGCCGAGCACGGCTGGCAGGTGGTGTCCGACACTTCGTACGAACGTTACGAGGAAATCCCTCGCGACGTGATGCAGGGCTACGGCGTGATGGTGGACGAACTGCTCGACGGCACCGGCAATGCGCCCTGCCCGTACACGCACGTGATCGTGCAGGGCGGCGTGGGCGGGCTGGCCGCCGGCGTGTTCAGTTATTTGTGGGAGCACTACGGCGAACAGCGTCCGGTCTTCCTGGTCGTAGAACCCGAGCAGGCCGATTGCCTGCTCCAGAGCGCGATGGCCGGTGCGCCCCGCGCGGCCAGCGGATCTGTAGATTCGGTGATGGCCGGGCTCGCGTGCGGCGAGGTGTCGCCGCTGGCGTGGCGGTTCCTCGAGTCCTCTGTCGACGTCTTCATGACCGTCACCGATGCCGAAGCCGTCGCCGCGATGCGTACCCTCGCCCAGCCGCCCGATGGCGACATCCCCATCCTCAGCGGCGAGTCCGGCGCCGCCGGCTTCGCCGCGCTGGCTACGCTCGGCCTTGCCCCCACGGCGCGGGTCTTGCTTCTGAATACCGAGGGCGCCACGGCGCCTTCGCTTTACGAAACACTCGCGGGCCTCGCGCCCGCCGACGTGCTGTCCGCCCAGGCCGGGTGGCTGGCGGCACGCAAGGACCACCCGGCCGAACGTGGGAAAAAGGCGAGGGGAACAGCGTGACCAAGCAGATCAACCTGAATGCCGACCTGGGCGAGAGCTTCGGTCACTACAAGGTGGGCGACGACGCGGGCGTGATGCAGTACATCAAGTCGGCCAGCGTGGCGTGCGGCTTCCACGGCGGCGATGCCGTGGTGATGGACAACGCGGTGAAGCTCGCCGCGGCCGCCGGCGTCTCCATCGGCGCGCATCCCGGGTTCAACGACCTGTGGGGGTTCGGGCGGCGGCAGATCCAGATGCGCACGGAAGACCTCGAGCTGCTCGTGCTCTACCAGATCGGCGCGCTGCAGGCGATCGCGCGCAGCCACGGCCAGCGCGTCACGCACGTGAAGCCGCACGGGGCGCTGAACAACATGGCGCACGTGGATGCCGGGTACGCGATGGCGATTGCGCGCGGCGTGCAGAAGGCCGACCCCGAGCTGATTTTCGTCGCAAACTGCCTCTCAGAGATGGTCAAGGCCGGGCAGAGCCTGGGCCTCAAAGTGGCGCACGAGGCGTACGTGGACCGCACCTACGATGACACCGGCATCATGACTTCGCGCCGCGAGCCGGATGCCGTCATCCACGACCCGAAGAAGGCCGTCGCGCAAGTGATGTCTTTCGTGCGCGAAGGCGCCCTCGTCACTCGCAGCGGCAAACGCATTCCCACGCCGATCCACACTTTCTGCACGCACGGCGATGAGGCCACTGCGGCCCCGCTGCTGCGCGAAGTGCGCGCGGCCCTCGCCGCGGAAGGCGTCGATGTCGTTCCCCTTACCCAGCTCACCCTCTGAGGCCCGCCATGAAGATCCTTGCCGCCCTGCTCCTTTGTGTCGCGTCTTTCGCGCACGCGCAGAACTACCCCACCCATGCGATCCGGATCTTCGTGCCCTTCCCCCCTGGCGGGTTCTCGGACCTGTATGCGCGCGCCATCGCCTCGCGCATGACGGAGACTTTCGGTCAGTCGGTGGTGGTGGAGAACCGCCCCGGCGCGGGCGGCAACATCGCCGCCGACCTCGTCGCCAAGAGCGCACCGGACGGCTACACGCTGGTGATGGGGACCATCGGCACGCACGCCATCAACGCGACCCTGTTCCCCAGGCTGGCCTACGACCCGGTAAAGGATTTCGCCGCCGTCGCTTTCGTCGTCGATGCCGACGGCCTGCTCGTCGCGCACACCACTGTCGAAGCGAACACCGTCACCGAGCTTGTCACCCTCGCCAAAGCGAAGCCCGGCGTCCTCAACTACGCCTCCGCCGGCCCCGGCACCACCAGCCACCTTGCCGCCGAGATCTTCAAGCAGCGCACCGGCACCCTGATCACGCACATCCCCTACAAGGGCAACGTCCCTGCACTCCTTGACGTCGTCGCCGGCAATGCGCAGATCAGCTTCGCCACGCTCGCCACGGTCATGCCCCACGTCAAGAGCGGGCGCCTCAAACCTTTGGGCGTCCTCGGCGCCAACCGCTCCGCCGCCCTGCCCAACGTGCCCACCATTGCCGAGGCCGGCGTCCCCGGTTTCGACGTCGGCAACTGGACCGCCATGTTCGCCCCGGCCGGCACGCCTGCTGCCGTTGTCGCCAAGCTCAACGCCGAAGTCCTGCGCGTCATGAAGCTGCCCGAGATCCAGGCACGGATGGTCGACGAAGGCATGCGCACCACGGCGATGACGCCGAAGCAGTTCGGCGATTTCGTGCAGGGAGAGGTGAAGCGGTGGGGGGAGGTGGTGAAGCGGGTGGGGGTTACGGCGGAATAGAGCCAGATCTGATTTGTAGCTAAAAACAGTCTTTAATAGTTTTTGGACTGAAATAACATACATTTTCTTCCTTTTAGCGCATAGCTCTGTAAAATGTGTATAAATTCAGTCTTTATAAACTTACAGATTTTTTTAAGCGACATGAAAGTCAAACAGGCCATCGCATTACCCGACACCCTTGCCACCCAGTTGCAAGGGGTGGGGGCACGCATTTCACGGCTGCGCATCGCTCGCCGAATGCTTCAGGAAGAGGCTGCCATCCGCGCCGGGATGTCGCGCAGCACGGCCGTATCGATCGAAAAGGGCTCGCCAAGCGTCGCCTTCGGTCAAGTCATTCGCTACCTGGATGCCGTTGCACCGGGAAAAACACTCGCGAGCCTTCTCAACGACCTGGATCCCGCCGAGTTGTCGTTGGCCGCATCCGAGCAACGTACGCGTGCCAGGACTCTTACGGGAGCGGCGCTGAAGCGACTGGACTTCTGATGGTAAAGACGGCCAGGGCTGCGCTCGCCCCGTCCGTGCTCGAGCTCGCGGTGTTCATGCATCTCGACGCGGGCTTCGTACCCGCCGGGCTCCTCAACCTGACCGAGCAAGGGGTGGAGGTCGTCTCCTCGTCCTTTGCCTATGGATTGCGCTACCTCGAGCGCGCCAATGCCACGGAGGTCGATCCGGTCAGCCTTCCGATCGCCGACCTGGACAAGGTTCGTCGCATCGAACTGTTTCCCGTCGAAGGGCTCACCCAGTTCGGCGGTATTCGTGATGCGGCCCCCGATGGGTGGGGGCGTCGCGTCATCGAATCGCGCCTGCACGCGCCACTCAACAGCCTGCCGGAATCGACCTATTTGCTGGAAGCAGGCAGTGAGCGGATGGGCGCCATGGATATCCGCTCGACACTCGATGCGCCGGCAAAAGCAAACCCAAGGGCTTCGATTCGAAAACTCGAGTACCTGATGGACGCCGCGGACCGGATCGAGGAAGGGTCCCCGGTTCCTGCGCAGCTTGAAGACATCTTCGACGCGGGCAGTTCGATGGGCGGCATGCGCCCCAAGGCGACGGTCGAGGACGAAACCGGCACCCTGTGGCTTGCGAAATTCCCCTCGAAAGGCGAACGGATGGACGTTCCCTGCGTCGAGGCCGCGACCATGCGCCTTGCCAAAGAGGCCGGGCTGGATGTCCCCTGCGTCAAGACAGAGACGCTCTCCGGAAAGACTGTGATGCTGATCGAGCGCTTTGACCGTGCCTTGCTCAACGGGCAGGCGCATCGCCGGCACATGGTCAGCGCGCTCACGATGCTTGGCTGCCACGAGAGCGAATCCAGAAACAGGAGTTACGGCGAAATATCGGACCGGATTCGACGCGCGGGTGTGGCGAATTTCGTGAAGCAGGACCAGAAAGAACTGTTTGGTCGGATGGTATTCAACATCCTGGCGACCAATGATGACGATCACCTTCGCAACCATTCGTTTCTCTGGGATGGCGAGCACAGGCAATGGCGCCTGTCCCCGCTCTATGACGTGATGCCTCGGCCGATGGTTTCCACCGAGCGCCAGCTGCACCTGGGCGTGGGGCCGCACGGCAGGCTGGCCACTTTGGACAACGCACTCCTTGGCTGCGCACGCTTTGGCCTCACCCGGCGCGATGCCGATGACGTCATCGACAGGATCTGGCGCGTGGTAGGGAAATGGAGGGACTACTTCGAGGGTTTTGGCGTACCGGGTGCGCAGATCAAAGCCATCGCAGGGGCGTTTCGGGATATCGATGAAGTGCTGTCTGCGCCGGGCTCTTCCCGACCCCTTGGTTCGTAGCCAAGACCTCGACTTGGCCATCAAAATCACAGAATGCCTCCCACCCTCCCCACCGGCAAGTACCGCCACTACAAAGGCAACGACTACGAAGTCATAGGCGTCGCCACGCACTCCGAAACCCGCGAACCCATGGTCGTCTACCGCCCTCTATATGGAGAGATGGGCCTCTGGGTCCGCCCCTTGGCGATGTTCATGGAGACCGTCACCGTGGACGGCAAAACCGTCCCCCGCTTCGCCAAGCTTTAACCCGCTTTCCGAAAGTGCTTGTCAAACAGCCCCTTATCCCGCATACTTCGTTTGTGCGATGCAGCAGTCCGGCAACACCGCGTCGCAAAGTTCATCGTCCCTGACCTCCCTCGGAAGAAAGCTCCACCTTCTTCCTGCTGCGTTCCTTCTCCCTAGGATTGCGATCGGTTGGTGCCGGTGTTTTGGCATGCCCAACCGATTCGCGTCCCAAGCGGGACAGGAGTAGTCATGAACGCAGTTACCGAAGTCATCACCCCCGTCACTTTCGATTCGCTCGGCCTCGCCGCGCCGATCCTTGAAGCCGTCAAGGCCGCGGGCTACACCGAACCGACCGCCGTGCAGGCGCGCACGGTCCCCGAAGCCATCAAAGGCCGCGACCTGCTGGTCTCATCCCAAACGGGCAGCGGCAAGACCGCGGCCTTCATGTGGCCCGCGCTGCAGAAACTCACGCAGCAACACCCGCAAGCCGGCCGCGGCCCCCGCATCCTGGTACTCACGCCCACGCGCGAACTCGCGGTGCAGGTCACCAAAGCCGCAGACACGTACGGCCGCAACATGCGCGTCAAAACGCTGTCGGTCGTCGGCGGCATGCCCTACCCGCTGCAGAACCGCATGCTCAAGAACGGCGTCGACATCCTCGTGGCCACGCCGGGTCGCATGCTCGACCAGATGAACTCGGGCCGCATCGATCTCTCGCGCCTGCAACTGCTGGTGCTCGACGAAGCCGACCGCATGCTCGACATGGGCTTCAAGGACGACCTCGAGTCCATCCTCGCCAAGGTCCCGAAGACGCGCCAAACGATGCTCTTCTCGGCCACGATCGAACCGAGCATCGTGCGCCTCGCGAACTCGTTCCTGCATGACCCGCTGCGCGTCGCCGTCGACACCGCGCAAACGCGCCACGTCAACATCGAACAGCGGCTGCATTTTGCGGATGACATGGGCCACAAGAACCGCCTGCTGGAGAGCATCCTGGGCCACCCGGACATGCAGCAGGCCATCGTCTTCACCTCGACCAAGCGCCACGCCGACCAGCTCGCGCAGGACCTGCACGGCAAGGGCCACTCGGCCGCGGCCATGCACGGCGACATGCACCAGGGCGCGCGCAACCGCACGCTGCAGGCATTGCGCAAGGGCGGGCTGAAAGTGCTCGTGGCGACCGACGTCGCCGCGCGCGGCATCGACGTGCAGGGCATCTCGCACGTCATCAACTACGACCTGCCGATGCAGGCCGAAGACTACGTGCACCGCATTGGCCGCACCGGCCGCGCGGGCCGCAATGGCATCGCGATCAGCTTCGCGAGCATGCGCGACAGCCACCTCGTGCGCGACATCGAGCGCCTCACCACGCAGAAGATCGAAGTCAGCGTGATCGAAGGCCTCGAGCCGAAGATGCGCGCGTTCTCCAAGCCCGCCCCGCGCGGCGCGCGGCCAGGCGGCGGAAAGTCCTACGGCAAGCCCTCGGGCGCGCCGGGACGCCGTGAAGGGTTCAGCGGCTACGCCAAGCGCGACGGCAGGCCGGCGGGACGTTCGCCGGCACGCACGAGCCCGTACGCCAAGTAAACCTTCCCTAGGTAGGGGGTACGGGGGAACCGCGAGGTTCCCCTGTATCAGTAGTGGGGCGGGATCTCGTCCCTGGGCCCGGCCTGCTCCCCGGACCCGCCCATGGATTCGACTTGGTCGCGCATCGCGCGGACCTCCCGCTCCAGCCGCTCGATGTGCTGCTGCTGGCGGTAGATCGTGGTGTTGAGGGTCTCGAGGAGGTCCTCGGCCAGCGTGAGCTTGGCCTCGATCTCGGCGAACCGTACGTCGTAGTTGCTCATCTCAGGGCGCCTTTACCAGGATAGTCACGCCGCGGCAGGACACCGACTGCCCCGCGCGGATCTTGGCGGTCTTCCTGCTCTCGGCCTTGCCGTCGACGCTGACTTCGCCGGCGGCCACCAGGTGCTTGCCCGCGCCGCCGCTCTCGGCGAGGCCCACGGCTTTCAGCAACTGGCACAGCTCGATATGCGGCTGACTCATGGCAAACGCGATTGTCTTCATGTGCGCGATGGTAACGCCAGTTACGGTTCCTTTGGCCGTTCACGGGTTGGAATACAATGAAACAATCGGGGACTTGGGACGCACGCACAAATCGATCATGAAAATCGCCGAACTGCTGCGGTCACTTGCGGACGATCAGGTTAAGTATGTGCTGGTTGGAGGCTTGGCGGTCCAATTGCATGGGTTTCTGAGGTCTACCTTCGATATAGATCTGGTTCTCGCAATGAACGACGAGAACCTCTCCCGGTTCATCACGGTAGCCAAACGATTTGGTCTGGTTCCGGTGATTCCCGTACCGATAGAATCACTACGGGACGCGAGTCAGATCGAAAAGTGGCGTCGCGAAAAGCGTGGAGAGGATCCGAATGCCTGAACCCGATACCGCCTCAATCCCCGAGGCGTTGATACTCAGTCGTCTGGCTCAATCCGAGCAGATGCGCGAGCTTTGCATTCAGATTTGGCTGCAAAACCCGGCATTGGCAACGCAAGGCGGCGAGAAGGTTCTCAGCCTGTTGACTCCGCTAGAGGCCTTACAACACTCAACGGCTCGCTGAGGCAGCATTCAGCGCCCGCCACACGCGCTCCGGCGTGGCCGGCATGTCCATCGCCGTGACACCTCGCACTGAAAGCGCGTCGATGACCGCGCTCATCACGCAGGCAAGCGAAGCCGTGCAGCCTGACTCCCCCACGCCCTTCACACCCAGCGGGTTGGTCTTGCAGGGGATTTCGTTCCGCGCCCAGCCGAACTGCGGCACGTCATCGGCGCGCGGCAGGCAGTAATCCAAGAACCTGCCCGTGAGCAGCTGGCCGGATTCGCTGTCGTGCCGGAGTTCCTCGAGCAGCGCTTGGCCGATACCCTGCACGACGCCGCCGTGTACCTGGCCTTCCAGCAGCAACGGGTTCACCACCACGCCGAAATCGTTGACCGCCGTGTAGTTGAGCAGTTCGACCCGCCCGGTGTCGGGGTCGACCTCCACCTCGCACACATGGCAGCCAGAGGGAAAGCTGTAGGTCGTGGGCTTGTAGAAGTCCTCGGCCTCCAGCCCCGGCGCGATCTCCGCCGGCAGGTCCTTGGAATGCGCAGCGCGCGCGACATCCACGATGCCCACGCGCCGGTCTGTGCCCGCGATCACGAACGAGCCGCCCGCGTCGGTCACTTCGAATTCCACGTCGGCGGCCGGCGCCTCGAGCAGGTGCCCGGCGATGAGGCGGCCCTTCTCGATGATGATGCGCGCGCAGTGCACGATGGCCGTGCCGGTGACCGTGGTCTCGCACGAGCCCACGGAGCCGATGCCCACGCCGACCTTGTCGCTGTCGCCGTACACATAGTTGATGCGCTCGATCGGCAGCCCGAGCTGCTGCGACACCACCTGGTTGAACGTGGTCAGGTGCCCCTGCCCGTTGGTGGTGGCGCTGGTGGCAAGGGTGAGGATGCCGTCGGCGTCGAACACGGCGCCCACGTGGCTCTCGTAGTAGCCGTCGGGCTCCTGGTACACGGACAGGCCGTAGCCGCGCAGCCTGCCCCGCGCGGCGGACTCGGCGCGGCGCGCTTCGAACCCAGTGCGGTCGGACAGGAGGAGCGCGTCGTCCATGTTCTTGCCGAACTCGCCCGAGTCGAACACCAGCCCCACGGGCGTGGTCCAGGGCATCTGGTCCGAACGCACGATGTTCAGGCGGCGCAGCGACGCGCGGTCGCGCCCGGTCTCGCGCGCAGCCGCGTCGACCAGCCGCTCGATGAGATAGGTGAACTCGGGCTTGCCCGCGCCGCGGTAGGCGGCGATCGGCACGGTGTTGGTGAACGCCACGCGCGTTTCGGCGTGGTAGCAAGGCAGCGCATACACGCCCGTGATGCAGCGCGTGCCGCCGGTGGTCGGGATGCTGAACGCAGGCGCGGTGACGTACGCCCCGGCGTTGCCGGTCACCTTGGCGCGCACCGCGAGGAAGAATCCCTCGGTATCGAGCGCCAGTTCGCCAGCCATGACGAGGTCGCGGCCCGCGCCGTCGGCGAGGAAAGCTTCCGACCGGTCGGCGTACCAGGCGACCGGCCGGCCGAGCTTCTTCGCGGCAAACAACACCGCCACCTGCTCCGGGTAGGCCGAGATCTTCAGGCCGAACGAGCCGCCCACGTCCGGCGTGATGACGTGCAGCGCGTGCGGGTCGGCAACGATGCCCGTGGAAGCAATGTCAGCCTGGATCGCCTTGCTGCCTTGCGTGGGCGCGTGCAGGGTGTAGCGGCCGCTGGCCGCGTCGTACTCGCCCGCAGCGCCGCGCGTCTCGATCGGCGCAGCCGAAACGCGATTGACGATGAGGTCCACCCGCGTCACATGCGCAGCGCGCAGGAAAGCGGCGTCGACCGCCGCGCGGTCGCCACCCGCCCAGTCCAGCGCGAGGTTGCCGCGGGCGTCTTCGCGCACAGCCGGCGCGCCCGGGGCCAGCGCCGCGCGCGGATCGGTCGCGTGGGCAAGCGCTTCGTAATCGACCTGGACCAGTTCGGCCGCGTCGCGCGCGTCGCGCTGGGTGGACGCCACCACCATTGCCACGGCCTCGCCGACAAAAAGCGCATACGCCTCGGCCAGCACCGGGCGGCCCGGAACGCGCGGCGCGCTGCCGTCGCGATTCTTCTGCGGCACCGCCACCAGCATCGGGCCAATGCCCACGGCGCGCAGGTCGGCGGCGGTGAACACGCCAAGCACCCCGGGTGCCGCCAGCGCCTGCGCAGTCTCGATCGAGAGCACGCGCGCGTGCACGTGCGGCGAGCGCACGAACACGGCATGCGCCGCCCCTGGCAAACGCAGGTCGTCGATGAAGCGCCCCGCGCCGGTGAGAAGCGCCTGGTCTTCGAGCCGCAGCACCGGTTGGCCGATGCGCAGCTGCCCGGAGGTGTGCGAGAGGTCGGAGCCGTTCACCATGTATTTGCTATTTTACGCACGCAAACTGTCTGGAAACCGGCTCCGGGAGCTGGCCTCCTGAATGGAAAGTCAAACAATCACGCCTGGCCGGTCAGCGAAACTTCTCGGCGCAGGCCGCGATCTTCGCATCCGTCGGTTGCGCCAGGCACTCGCGCGCGTCCTCGTGCGCGCGGGAACGGCGGCGCGGCGCCTCCGCCATGGGCGCCGGGGCAGCA
>JANNWA010000045.1:0-6340 GCA_031408275.1 Pseudomonadota bacterium | reverse complement strand
CGTGGTCGTCGCCACCACCATCGCAGGGAACGCGGTCGGGCCGGCGGCCACCGGGGTGCTGGCGACCTACCCGGTGGTATTCACGTCGCTCGTTTTGATCCTGCAGCCGCGCTGGGGCGGGCCGTTCGTCGCGTCGCTGCTGGTAAACGCGCTGAAGGGCCTGGTGGGTTTCGGCATCGCGCTCGGCGTTCTGCACCTCGCCGCGGCGCGCATGGGCTCGGGCTGGGCACTGGTGATCGCCCTGGGCGTGGCGGTGGGGTGGAACGGCGCCCTGCTGTTGGCGCGCAGGCGCCGGCGACAAACTGCCTAACGCGCGGGCGGCTGCGGCGCGACCTGCATCCAGCCTTCGGCGCACTGGCCGACGTGCGGGTAGTAGGCGTTGGCGCTACGGCAGAAGTACCACCAGTTGCCGGCCTGCGCCTGTGGCTGCGCCTGGGACTGCTGCACGGGCGGGACTTCCATCGGTATGGACTGCGGGTAAGAAACATCGGGGTAGGACTGCTGCGAGTAACCGGGCTGCGCATACTGCTGCTGCTCCACGTACGCCGGCGCGGAGGATTGCGGATAAGCGTAGCCGGAAGGATACGCATAGCCGGGCGCGTAGTAAGCCGAAGGGTAATAAGCCGGGGCGTAATAGCGGGGCGCGTATGCGATCGCCGCGGCGATCGGCACTCCGATCGCCAGGCCGACTCCCCAGCCGTATCCGGCGCGATATCCGCCTTGATGCCCGCGGTAATGCCCGCCGTGATGCACCCCACGATGCCCGCCACTATGGCCGCTGACATGCCCGCCGCTGTGGGCGCCGCTATGGCTGCCGCCACCGCTGCGGCCACCGCTTGGGCCGCGTGCGTCGGAAAGCCCGGGCGCGAGGGCCGCAGCCAGCACCGCAGACAGCGCAACCGACTTGAGGATCTTCATGGGACCTATTGGACAACTTCAGCCGAAAACATTCAACGAAAAAAGTGTAACGCCCGGTTACAACAAAATCGGGAACAGACCACGTTTTAGACCCCCTGCCCCGGGTTGCGCTTGCCGGCGGCGAACAGCGCGAGCCCTTCGCGCGTGGCATCGGTCTTCGAGCGGATCGTGGCGTTGACGGCCTGGCCGTAGTCCATGGCCTCGCGCCAGCCGGTGATGTTGGCCGGCACCTGGTCGAGGGCCTTTTTGGCCTCGGCCAGCGCGACGGGATCGAATTTCGCGACCTGCGCGGCGACTTCGCCCGCACGCTCGAGCAAGCGATCCGCATCCACGACCTCGTTCACCATGCCCCATTTCTCGGCCGTCGCGCCGTCGATGCGGTTGGTGGTGAGCACGAGCCAGGCGGCGCGCTTTCTCGGCAGCATGAGCTGGGTGGCGGGGCCCGCCATGGCGGGGTACATGGCGAAGCCCATCTCCGGGCAGCCGATCGAGGCCTCGGTGGAGGCGATCGCGAGGTCGCACACGTTGATGAGCGTCGCCCCGCCGCCGAGCGCAATGCCGTTGACCGCCGCGATGAAAATGGAGGGGTGCTCGCGGATCGCGACGTTCAGCGCGATCCATTCCTCATCGGCCGCGCCGGCCAACCCGGCCTGCTGGTCCGCTTCGCGCTCCTTCAGGTCCAGGCCCGCGCAGAATGCAACGCCCGTGCCGGTCAGCACGATCGCACGCGCCTCGTTCGCCAGCGAATCGAACGCTTCGCGCAACGCCTTGCGCGTCTCCCGGTTCATCGAGTTGCGCTTGGCCTCGCGCGCAATGCGGATGACCGCCCAGCCTGCGTGGCGGGTGATTTCGACAGGCGCGTTCGTCGGGACGCCTGACACTATTCCGCCTTGATCCCGAAGTCGCGCACGATCTTGGTGTAGCGCTTGATGTCCTCGGCCACGAGTGCGTCCATCTGCTCGGGCGAGCCGCCGATGATGCGCCCGGCCTGCGACTCGATGCGCTCCTTGACCAGCGGCGACTTGAGGGCCTCGAGGGCTGCTTCGTGGAGCACCCTGACCACCGCGTTGGGCGTGGCCTTCGGCACGAACATGCCGATCCAGGTATCCATGTCGTAACCCGGGAAGCCGCTTTCGGCGATGGTCGGGACGTTCGGCATCAGCGCCGAGCGCTCGGCCGAGGTGACCGCGATCGCCTTCAGCTTCCCGCTGCGGATGTGCGGCAGAAGCCCTGCCGAGGTCGACAGGATGTAGGACACCTGGCCACCGAGCACGTCGGTGATTCCCGGCCCCGCGCCGCGATACGGCACGTGCGTGAACTTCACCCCGGCGAGCGATTCAAGGTAGGCCGCAGCGAGATGGCCCGGCGCGCCGATGCCGCCGTTGGCCACCAGGCGCTTCTTGTTCTCGTTCGGCGGCTCGAGCTTGAGGAACTGCTGCAGCGTGTTCGCTTCCGCACCCGGGTGAGCGGCGAGGGTCTGCCCGAGCGAGCCGATCAGCGTGACGCCACGCAGGTCGCGCTCCGTGTCGTAGGGCAGCTTGGGATACAGCGCCTGGTTGATCGCGTGGGTGTTGACGTTGAAGCTCACCGTGTAGCCGTCCGGGGCCGATTTCGCCACCAGGTCGGTGGCGATGATCCCGCCCGAGCCCGGCCGGTTCTCGACCAGCACGGTCTGCTTGAGGATCTCGCCCATGCGCACGTTCATCGAGCGCGCGATGGCGTCCGTGCCGCCGCCCGTGGCGAACCCGATCATCAGCCGGATCGGGCCCTTGGCCGGGTACTCCTGCGCGGACACCGCGGTTGCGGCAAACAGGGTGAACGCAGCCAGGCTGCGCAACAGGGTCTTCTGCATGTTCTCGTCTCCTCAAGTGCGGAAAAGTATACGGCCAGCCCCTTGGATGGCGCGAATGCAGAGCGAACGAGGGGCGCAGCTGTATCTATTTCCCCGGAATAGGCGCACCGTTCGGGCTACTTGGATTTGCACCAGGGCGGGAATCGTGACCAAACGGAAAAACCTCGAGACAGCGGTCGCCAACGCGGAAGCTCTTCTCAAGCATGCGGTAAAGGAACTGGCCGACGGCGGCGGGTTCAGGAACAACGCGACCGAGAACATCGAAAAGGCGCGAGCCAACTGTCGCGAGGCGCGTGCCGCGCTCACCAAGCTGGAAAGGGCGGAACCCTAGCCCGCTTCCGGGCGCGCGTCGTCCCCGAAACCGACGAACACCGCAGCCTCCGCGACAGGCTTGCGCTCGGATACAACTGCATTCGCGGGGAAGTCGTAGTCCGGCCAGCCCAGCGCAATACTTTTCATGATCACCTGGTCTTCGGCGATCCCGGCATGCTCACGCACCACCGGTGATTGCATGATGCCCTGGCTGTTGATCACGGCACCCAGCCCGCGAGACCAGGCGGCATTGACCAGGGCGGTGGCCACGGCGCCGCAATCGAAGGGCGCATCGTCGCATCCGTGCAGCACCCGGTCATAAGTCACGATCACGCATACAGGCGCGTCGAATTGGCGGAATCCGCGCATCACCCAGTCCTGCCGCCGGTCCTTGTCGTCGCGCTCGATTCCCATGGCGGAGAACAATTGCTTGGCTACGCCAATCTGCCGTTCGCGGTGCTTGCCTGCAAAGGCCTGGCCCGTGCGGAACTCGCGCGATTGCGGCACGCCTGCCGCCATTCGCTCGGTATTGCCGGCCCGGATTCGATCCAGCGGTTCGCCGGTGATGACGTAGAAATTCCACGGCTGGGTATTCATCGACGACGGAGCGCGCATCGCCAAACCGAGGATTTCCTCGATCAGCGCCTTGGGTACCGGGTCGGGTTTGTAGCCGCGGATGCTGCGGCGGCCGAGGATAACGTCGTCAAACTGCATTGGTGGCTCCTGAATGTCCTGGTTGGTGACCGCGTTGGGCACTGTTACCGCGATGGCGGAGTTCGTCAAGGCGGCGGGGCTGAAGACGAATTGAGCGCAGGCGCAGGGCGAACGCGCGTCTTCGTCACCACGCCCGTCGGGTCGAAGAGGAGGACGAATTCGGCCGTCCCCGGCGGCAAGGCCGTATCCCCCTTGATGTGATAGACCCAGACCTCGTAACCGCTGTCGAACGCGATTGCGACGGTCTTCCCGAGAGCGGCGATCACATCGGCCTTCGTGCTCTTGCCGATCGTCACGGCGGCACGGGCATCGGCCGGTACGCTGGTGGCTTGCGTACGCGAAGGCCGCTCGCCGGTGCCCTTACTCGCGCATCCCGCAAGGCACGCGCAGAGCGCCGCCGCCACGATGGCGCTAGCGCGGCGCGGCGGCATCGCGCTCGTCCATGTATTCGTATTCCACCCGCGTGTCGTCCGGCCAGCGGCGGTCGCCCAGCGGCAGGAAGTAGGTGCGGTCGAGCAGGACCTGGCAATCGCAGTACGGCAGGTCGGCCTTGAGGTTAGCGTCGTAGCTGGCGCCCGCGTATAGCCTGTCGATCGGGAGCGCCTCCCTGCGGCCGCCCGCGACCAGGGTCACGCCGAACAGCGGCCGCTCCGCGAAGAACAGGTACTGCGTGTCCTCCTGGTTGCAGTAGTCGATCATTCCCGCGATCAGGTCCGCGATCCGGCCGATCACCGGCAGCGAGTTCGATACCAGCCCGGCTTCGAGCCCCACCAGGCATTCGAGCCGCAGGTCGCCCAGCCGGCGCGTGCCCGGCGGCAGGCCCGGCGTGCGGATCTCGGTGCGCCACGTCATGCTGCTCGCCTTGCGGTTCGGCATCACCGCCGCGTTCTCGTCCAGCGCCTCCTGGTTGCGCTCCAGCGTGAAAGTGCGGTCGGCGGCCACCGGGACCGGCAGCGCGAACGTGTCGGCGACGATCTGCACGGTGATGCCTTCCATGTTCGTGCCGGGCTGCCTCGGCAGGAGCTTGAAGCGCAGCGACGAGCCCGGCGCGAGGATGCGTCCCTGCTCCTCGAAGAGGTCCATTCCCCGTATGATCTTGCGGTAGGATTTTTCGACCGGATTGCGCGTGGCGGTTACCGTCACCGACTCGGGGTCGGTGTCCGTTGCGGTTTTTGCCTGCGCATGGACGGTCGTGCACGCGAGGATCAGCGCGCAGGCTATCGTGCAGCGGAACGGCAAGGCACCCATGGCGTGCCCAAGCTACCGGGGTTTTGTCCCCCGATATGTTCGGTACGCAACTTATGACGTGCTCTCGTCCTAGCTGTCCAGCCGGATGCCGCGCTCCTTGGCGATCGCGGTCCAGCGCGCGATGTCCTTGCGGATGTACTGGCCGAACTGTTCCGGGGTCATCGGCATGGGTTCCACCGCCTCTACGGACAGCTTCTCGCGCAACTCCGGGGACTTGAGCACCTGGCCCAGCGTCTCGTTGAGTTGCCTGACGATGTCGGCCGGGATGCCAGCCGGCCCCACCGAGCCGTACCACTGCATGGCGTCGAACCCCTTGAATCCCAGTTCCTCGAGCGTCGGGATGTCTTTTATCTGCGGGCTGCGCGTGAGCCCAGTGACTGCCAGCGCACGAATGCGCCCGCCCCGTATGTAAGGCAACGCAGCGGCCAGGCCGGGAAACATGGCGTGGGTGCGGCCACCCACGAGGTCGACAAACGCCGGCGCAATGCCCCGGTAGGGGACATGCGTCATCGATGATTTTATTTGCTGCTTGAACAGCTCCATCGTCAGGTGCGTGAGCGATCCCTGCCCGGCCGAACCATAAGAGGTGCCGTCCGCGCCCTTGCGCAAGTACTCGAGGAACGCCTTGAAGTTTTCCGCAGGCACCGCGGGTCCCACGACCAGCACGTTGGGAGTGCCGCCGATCATGCCGATCGGCGTGAAGTCCTTGACTGCGTCGTAGGGCAGATCGCGCGTGGCCGGGCTGGTGCCGTGCGTGGCCACGTAGCCTTGCATGAGGGTGTAGCCATCCGGTGCCGCACTGGCCGTGGCCTGGCAGGCGATCACGCCGCCGCCACCGCTTTGGTTGTCGACGACGAAGTTCTGGCCCAGCAGCTTGCCCCAGCGCTCGGTCACGGTGCGCGCGATCATGTCGTTGCCGCCGCCCGCGGCGACCGGGACGATGTAGCGGATGGGTTTTCGCGGATACGCCTGCGCGAACGCAGTGCCGCTCGCAAGCGCCAGCGCGGGCGCGGCTGCCAGGAATTCACGTCTTCGCATGCTTGCCTCCTTGAGTCGTCCTCACACACCGTAAGCCGAGACTATGCCTTGCCTTATCCGCGCAGCATCCGCGGCCCGGTCCGCATCGACGCCTGCATTCACGTAAACCTGCTCGATTTGCTCCGTCGCCTGGACAAGCTCTTTCACCACGCTCCCGGCCTCCTCACGCCCCAATCCAAAGCGGCCGCATTCACTCAGCGCGTTCGCGATCGAAGCGCTCGTGTTCCCGGTGCCGACACTCATTGCCTGGTACCCCAA
>JANNWA010000044.1:0-4270 GCA_031408275.1 Pseudomonadota bacterium | reverse complement strand
AGCGACCAGTACATCAAGTCCCCCGCGGAGTGGAAACCGGTCAAGGGCAGCATCGAGGCGATCGCTCGGCTCACCCAGGGCGGCTGGCGCATCGTGGTGGCCACCAACCAGTCGGGAATCGCGCGGGGCCTCTTTGACATGAGCACCCTCAACGCGATCCACGACGTCATGCACCGGTCCGTGATCCAGGCCGGCGGGCGGATCGAAGCGATCTTTTTCTGCCCGCATGCCGCGGACGCCGGCTGCGACTGCCGCAAGCCCAAGCCGGGCATGCTGCGCGACATCGAACGGCGCCTGAACATTCCGCTGGCGGGGGTGCCTTTCGTGGGCGATTCGCTTCGCGACATGCAAGCGGCCGCCGCGGCCGGCGCCCGTCCGATCCTGGTGCTGACCGGCAAGGGCCGCAAAACCCGCGACGCGGGTGGCCTGCCCGAAGGCACCGAGGTCTTCGCGGACCTCGCTGCGTTCGCCGCCCACCTCCTGGAGCAGCGCGCCGCATGATAGTGCTGCGCTCGGTGCTGTTCGCCGCCGCGCTCCTGCTGGTCACACCGCCCTTCGCGGTGCTGTCGGTGCTGACCTTTCCCCTGTCACGCATGGGGCGCTTTCGCGTGATCTCGTGGTGGTCGAAGATCATGCTGTTCACCGCCCGGGTCGTGTGCCGCCTCGACTACCGGGTCGAGGGCCGCGAAAACCTGCCGGCAAGGCCCTGCGTGATCCTGTCGAAGCACCAGTCCGCGTGGGAAACCCTCGCCTTCCAGACCGTATTCCCGCCGCAGGTGCACGTGTTGAAGCGGGAGCTGCTGTGGATCCCGTTCTTCGGCTGGGGCCTGGGAATGATGAGCCCGATCGCGATCAACCGCGCCAAGGGCCGCGCGGCCCTGCGCCAGCTCGCGCGCCTCGGCAAGGAGCGGATCTTGCAAGGCTTCTGGGTGGTGATCTTCCCGGAGGGAACCCGGGTGGAACCAGGCAAGCGCAGGAAGTACCAACCTGGCGGCGCGTGGCTCGCCGTGCAGACCGGCGCGCCCGTCGTGCCGGTCGCGCACAACGCCGGGCTCTACTGGCCGAAGGGCGCCTTCCTCAAGCTTCCCGGCATCATCACGATGCGCATCGGCCCCGCCATCCCGACCGAGGGGCGCGATCCCGCGGAAGTCATCGCCGAAACGGAGCGCTGGATCGAACAGCAGCAGGCGGAGCTATGCCCGGCCCGCAACAGCTGACGCTCTTCGGCGCGGACGCCGCCGAGGAGCCGCGCACCGCACCGCGCCGGCTCGTCCAGCTCGGCGCGCGCGTGGTCGAGTTCCGGTTTACGCGCTCGGGCCGCCGCACGATCGGCATTTCCATCGACGCGCACGGACTCGCCGTGGCCGCGCCCCACTACGCCCCGTGGGTGCAGATCGAGCGGTTCCTGCTCGAGAAGTCCGCCTGGATACTGAAAAAGCTCGACGAATGGTCGCAGGCGGGCCGACCGCAGCGCGTCAGCGGCGCGGCGGGCGAGCCGATCCCGCTGCGGGGCCGCGTGCTCACGCTCGATGTCGCCGAAGGGCCGCGGGGCGTCGAGCTCGCGGGCGACCGGCTGATCCTCCGGATGCGCAGGCCGCACGAGCGCCACCGCGCGAAGGCCGAGCTCGTCCGCTGGCTGAAGGCGCACGCCCTCGAGACGCTCACGCCGCGGGTGATGCACTATGCCGGGCTGCTCGGCCTGCCGCAGCCCAGGGTGGCGGTGTCCAATGCCCGCACCCAGTGGGGCGTGTGCACGCGGGACGGCCGCATCCGCCTGTCGTGGCGGCTGGTCCACGTGGCGCCGGACCTCGCGGACTATGTCGTCGCGCACGAGGTGGCGCACCTGGTCGAACTGAATCATTCGGCGCGTTTCTGGGAACTGGTCGAGAAGCTGTATCCTGAGTGCCGCGCCGCGCGGCGCAGCCTCGACCTCGCCGCGGCCGCCCTGCCCATCTTCTGAGGAACATCCATGCGATTCCTGCACACCATGCTGCGTGTCGGCAACCTTCAGCGCTCGATCGATTTCTACACCTCCGTGCTCGGCATGCGGGTGCTGCGCCAGCGCGACGTCCCCGACGGGAAGTACACTCTCGCGTTTGTCGGTTACGGCGAGGAGTCCGGTAACACGGTGCTCGAGCTGACCTACAACTACGGCACGGAAAAGTACGACCTCGGCAGCGGGTTCGGCCATCTGGCGGTCGAGGTCCCCGATGCGGCGAAGGCATGCGACATGGCGCGCAACGGCGGCGGCAAGGTCACGCGCGAAGCGGGACCGGTCAAGTTCGGGACGACGGTGATTGCGTTCGTCGAGGATCCCGACGGCTATAAAATAGAGTTTATCGAGAGAAAGACCCAATAATCTCTAAGATTCACTTCTGAATATCGGCTCCAGAAGCGGCTCTCCGGGCAATCTCGATAGCGATTCTTATATAGTCCGCCGGTGAGACGTTCTCCGGCCGCAGGCCCGGGTCTATGCCCAGGGCGATCAACCCTTCCACGTCGATGACCGATGCCAGCGCGTTGCGCAGCGTCTTCCTGCGCGCCCCGAACGCGCGCGTCACCACGGTGCCGAAGAGTTTTTCGTCCACGGCCGCGACCTCGCCAACCGGCAGCGGCGTGAGGCGCACGACAGCGGACTCCACTTTGGGCGGCGGCCGGAACGCGCCGGGCGGCACCTTGAACAGGCGCTGGATCCGGAACCGCCGCTGCAGCATGACCGACAGCCGCCCGTATTCGGGCGTGGAGTGGCTGGCCGCCATCCTGTCCACCACCTCGAGCTGGAGCATGAAATGCATGTCCCGCACGCGATCGGCAAATGCCGCGAGGTGGAACAGCAGCGGCGTCGACACGTTGTACGGCAGGTTGCCGACGACGCGCAGGCCTGCAGGCAACGACGCGAAATCGAATTCGAGGGCATCGGCCACGATCACCTCGAGCCGCTCCGGCGGAAACTCCGCCACCAGCGCCGCGGCGAGATCGCGATCGATCTCGATCGCGGTGAGGTGCTCGATCGCGTCGAGAAGCGGCCGCGTCAGCGCGCCCTCGCCGGGTCCGATCTCGACCAGCGCGTCGCCGGGACGGGGCGCGATCGCCTCGACGATCCGGGAGAGCACATAGGGGTCGTGCAGGAAATGCTGGCCGAAGCGCTTGCGCGGGACGTGCCGCATCCCTAGGCCGCGTGCCGGCGCGCGCGAGCGATGTCGAGCGCAAGGCGCATGGCTTCGACCAGGCTGCCTGGCTCGGCGCGGCCCGTCCCCGCGAGGTCGAGCGCCGTGCCGTGGTCGACCGACGTGCGCACGATGGGCAGTCCGAGCGTGACGTTCACCCCGCGCCCGAAGCTCGCGTATTTGAGGACCGGCAGGCCCTGGTCGTGGAACATCGCCAGCGCGCAGTCCGCGCGCTTCAGGCGGTCGGGCACGAACAGGGTGTCGGCGGGGATCGGCCCTTCGAGCGCGAATCCTTCCGCGGCCAGCGCGAGGATCACTGGTTCGATCACGTCGATTTCCTCGCGCCCCAGGTGCCCGGATTCGCCGCTGTGGGGATTGAGCCCGGACACCAGGATCCTCGGGCTCGCGATTCCGAATTGCTCCCTGAGGCTCGCGTGCAGGACACGCAGCGTGGCGGTGAGGCTCGCGCGGGTGATCGCCCTGGGCACGTCGGCCAGCGCGAGGTGCGTGGTCGCCAACGCCACCCGCAAACCACCGCCCACCAGCATCATCACGACATGCGCGGCGCCGGTACGCTGGGCAAGGTATTCGGTGTGCCCGGTAA
This sequence comes from Pseudomonadota bacterium, assembly GCA_031408275.1. Lineage (GTDB taxonomy): Bacteria > Pseudomonadota > Gammaproteobacteria > Burkholderiales > SG8-39 > SZAS-79. The sequence goes on along the minus strand of JANNWA010000044.1, from coordinate 499 downwards.
ATGCGACGCCAGCGTCGTTGATCACCCCCTTGTGCACCGGAGCCGTGACCATCGCGTCGAACTCCCCTGACAGGCAGCCGTCGACCGCCCGGTCGAGCAGCGACAGCACATAGCGTCCGTTGGCGGGATCGAGCCGTCCGGCACGGGCGGCGCAGGCCAGCGGCGAGTGCTCGACTTCCAGCGCGCCCGACAGCGGCATTCCACCGGCGGAATACGGGCGCAGGGACGCAGACAATCCCAAGATACGGCAGCGTTCGGCCAGCATGCTTTCGTCGCCGATCAGAACCACCCTGGCCGGGAGCGCCTCGCGCGCAAGCATCAGCGCGAGGTCCGGGCCGATCCCCGCCGGCTCGCCCGTCGTCAGAGCAATCACCGGCAACCGCGAACCCATCCCCTACTTGTCCTCCAACCTGATCTCGACGTACGTGCGGTCGCGCAACTGGCGCAGCCAATCCTGGAAAGCCTCGTCCGCGCGCCGCTCGCGCAGCGCCTGGCGCGC
>JANNWA010000043.1:0-2757 GCA_031408275.1 Pseudomonadota bacterium | reverse complement strand
GCCTTGCTCGCGTCCGGGGCGCGCAACTCCAGGTCCTGGTCGAGGGTGAATTTCCCGGGCGCGTCGCCCTTGCCCAGCCAGTCGGCCATGGCCGAGGCGGGCGAGCGCAGCGTCTCCAGGCGCACCGCGGGCAGCTCGTCCGCGGCGCGGCGCAGGGTCTCCATGAACTGCTCGGCCTTGGCGTCCGCCGCGGCGTCGACTGCCATCCAGCCGTTTTTCGCGTCGATCCAGCCCCACGTGATCCTGCGGCGGCTAAGGGCGCGCGGCAGGAGTTCGCCGGTCACCTGTTCACGGAGATCGCGCATCTGCTTCTTGCCGACCGGGTGGGCCTGCTTCCTGGCGAGGTCGACCGCACGCTCCTCGGTCACCTGCCGGATTACGGAGGCGGGCAGCAGCTTCTGTTCCACCCCCAGCGCGAGCAGCCACTGGAAGTTCTGGCTATGCAGGAAGCGGCCGTCGCCGCGCGGGCTGGTCCAGCCGCGGCTTTCCATCTGGAAACTCCCGCACGGCGCGAGCGGTTGGGAAGCGAGGCTTTTCTCAAAGGTGTCGGCCTTGACGGGCCACGGGGCGGGCAGGCGATAGAGGGTAAGGTTCTTGAGCCACATGGCTTTTCGGGGGCGGGACGGAGGGAAAAAGCGACGGAGTATACGTTCTTGCGCGCGGGCGCCCACGATTTCGCGCATGAGATAATGCCTCCCGTGAGCCTCACCCTCTACGGCATCCGGAATTGCGACACCATGAAGAAGGCGCGGGCCTGGCTCGATGCGCGCGGGGTGAAGTACCGGTTCCATGACTACAAGACCGAAGGGATTGAGCGCGCCCGGCTGGAACTCTGGTGCCGCGAACTGGGATGGGAAGCGGTGCTCAATCGCGCAGGAACGACGTTTCGCAAGCTCGCCGAAGCGGACAAGTCGTCGCTCGACGAGAAGAAGGCGATCGCCCTGATGCTGGCCCAGCCCTCGATGATCAAGCGCCCCGTGCTGGACCTCGGGGGAAAACTCGTGGCCGGGTTCAAGCCCGATCTCTATGCAAGTACGGTGACGGCGCACAAGTGAACGAGGCTGACGAGGGCTACATGCGCCGCGCGCTGGAGCTCGCGCAACGCGCGGCCGGCGAAGGCGAGGTGCCGGTGGGCGCGGTCGTGGTCCACGAGGGGCGGATCGTCGGCGAGGGCTGGAACCGGCCGATAGCAAGCGCGGACGCTACCTCGCATGCCGAGACCGAGGCGATCCGTGCGGCATGCAAGACCCTGGGCAACTACCGCATCCCGGGCGCGACCTTGTATGTGACTCTCGAGCCTTGCGTGATGTGTTCGGGCGCGATCATGCACGCACGCATCGAGCGAGTGGTGTTCGGCGCGTCGGACCCGAAGACGGGGGCCTGCGGCAGCGTGGTCGATCTGTTCGCCGAAGAAAAGCTCAACCACCACGCGACGGTGGAGGCGGGCGTGCTGGCCGGGGAAAGCGTTGCGATGCTGAAGTCCTTTTTCGCGGGACGCCGATGAAGATCGTTATCGACATCCCGGCGCAGTCGCTCTCGCTTTTCGATGGCGCGGGCAGCGAGGTGCGTCGCTACCCCGTCTCGACTGCGCAGGCCGGGGCCGGGGAGCTGGACGGCAGCCTTTGCACACCTCGCGGCCGGCACATCGTGCGCGCCAAGATCGGCGCGGGGCAGCCGCTCGGCACGGTATTTCGCGGCCGCCGCCCGACGGGCGAAGTCTGGACCCCCGAACTGCATGCGAACCACCCGGGCCGCGACTGGATCCTGACCCGGATCCTGTGGCTCTCAGGTTGCGAGCCGGGCTTCAACCGGCTGGGCAAGGTCGACACGATGCGCCGCCTGGTCTACATCCACGGCACGCCGGACTCCGAGCCGCTGGGCGTGCCCGGCTCGCACGGCTGCGTGCGGATGCACAACGCGGATGTAGCCGAGCTGTTCGAGCTTGTGCCGCCCTATGCTGCGGTGGAAGTCCGCGCCTGAATCTTTGACATTTATCCATAAAGCACGCCTGTGGATGCGGCTTCCAAGCCAATCCGCTTGCCGAAAAACAAAATAGCATACCCCGGAGGCAATCCCAGATGACCCGCATAACCGGACGCGCCGCATTCCTGCAGCTGCTCGTGGACGAGGGCGTCACGCACCTCTTCGGCAACCCTGGCACCACCGAACTGCCGATCATGGAGGTGGTGCCGGACTTCCCGCAGTTGAAATTCGTGCTCGGGCTGCAGGAAGGGGTGGTGATGGCCATGGCCGACGGCTACTGCCGTGCCTCGAACCGCCTTGCCGCCGCCAACGTCCACGTCGCGCCGGGACTGGGCAACGCCATGGGTGCGCTGTATAACGCCGCGTTTTCCGGGTCGCCGGTGATCCTGACCGCCGGCCAGCAGGAGCAGGGCCACGGCCTGCTGGAGCCACTCCTGTACGCGCCGCTCGTGCCGCTCGCCCAGCCGCTGGTGAAGTGGGCGGTGGACGTCACGCGTGCCGAAGATCTCCCGCGCATCCTGCACCGGGCCGCCAAGATTGCGCTTACGCCACCCACAGGCCCGGTGTTCATCAGCCTGCCTGGCGACGTGCTCGACCAGGAACTGGACCTCGACATGGGCCGCCCGGTGCGGGTCGATTCGGTGAACCGCCCTTCGGATGAAACGCTGGGCAAGCTGGCCGACCGGCTGCTGGCCGCCAAGCGCCCGGTGATCCTCGCCGGGCAGGAGCTGTCGATCCACGACGCATTCGGCGAGGCCACTGAGCTTGCCGAAC
>JANNWA010000042.1:0-6004 GCA_031408275.1 Pseudomonadota bacterium | reverse complement strand
TGATGCGGTTGGCGGCTTCCCACTCGGCGACGCTGTCGGTGTTGGCCACCGCGATGCCGCCCTTGGCCTTGATCTCGTCCACGACTTTCTGCGCCGGGCCGACGTCCTTGCCTTCGCCAGAGACCGAGGCGCCGACGTCGTTGACAACGACTTTGGCGCCCTGCGCGGCCATGGCATGCGCGAAGTCGCGGCCGATGCCGCCGCCCGCGCCCGTTACAACGATTACCTTGTCCTTGAGCATGTTTCCGTTCTCCAAAAGGCTAATCCCTGAAAGAAGGATCGCGGCGGTCGAGCATGCGCAGCAGGGCCGGCCATTCCAGTTCGGTGATCTTGCGCCGCTGGCCCGGGGCGTAGCGGTCGTTGGTGAGTTTCACGACGGCGTCCTTCACCTTGTTGAGGGGCGTCTGGCACGACATCGCCATGACCTGCGCCTGGCAGGCTTTTTCCAGCCAATGCATGACGACGAAGGCTTCGCACACCGTGGTACCGGCGGTGAGCAGGCCGTGGTTGCGCAGGATCAGGGTGGAGGCCGTGCCGAGATCGCGGACCAGCCGCTTCTGTTCGTCCAGATCAATGGCGGGACCTTCGTAGTCGTGGTAGCCGACCTGGCCGAAGAACATGGCGTTCTGCGTGATCGGTAGCAGGCCGCACTCGAGCGCGGAGATGGCCATGCCGGCGGGGGAGTGGGTGTGGATCACGCAGCCCACGTCCTGGCGGGCGCGATGGACCGCGCTGTGGATCACGAACCCGGCCTGGTTGATGCCGTAGCCAGTGCCCGAGTCGTGCACGATCTTGCCGTCGAAGTCGATCTTGACCAGCGAAGATGCGGTGACTTCCTCGTAGGCATAGCCATAGGCGTTGATGAGGAAGTGGCCTTCTTCGCCGGGCACGCGCGCCGTGGCGTGGTTGTAGATCAGGTCGTTCATGCCGAAGAGGGCGATCAGCCGGTAGCAGGCCGCGAGGTCGATACGGGCCTGCCATTCGGACTCGCTGACTTTTGAGCGAAGCGAGGGGATCTTGACGTTGGAAAGGTCGGTCATAGCGTTGCCTCCGTACCGAAGAGTGCCGTGATCTGGCTTGAAAGGACGCCGCCGTTGCCATGGGCAAGGGCGACTTCGGGGGTATTGACCTGGCGGTCGCCGCATTCGCCGCGCAACTGGCGCACGGCTTCGACGATCAGGAACATGCCGTACATGCCCGGGTGCACGCAGGAGAGCCCGCCGCCGTTGGTGTTCACGGGCAGGCTTCCGCCGGGCGCGATTCGCCCGCCCGAGACGAAGGCGCCGCCTTCGCCCTTCTTGCAAAAGCCCAGGTCCTCGAGGAACAGGATGGTGTTGATGGTGAAGGCGTCGTACAACTCCAACACGTCAACGTCGGAAGGCTTTAGGCCGGCCATCTCGAACGCGCGCGGCCCGGACTCCGAGGCCGCCGTCACGGTGAGGTCGGGCATGGACGAAATCTGCCGGTGCCAGTGCGCCGCGCCGCAGCCGAGCATGTACACCGGTTTCTTTTTCAGGCTCCTGGCGCGATCGGCGCGCACGAGCACGTAAGCGCCGCCGCCGTCGGTGACGAGGCAGGCGTCGCGCACGCTGAGAGGGTCGGACACCAGGCGCGCCTTGAGCACGTCCTCGATGGTCATCGGATCGCGCGAGAAGGCTTCCGGGTTCAGCTGCGCCCACTTGCGCGCGGCCACCGCCACCTCCGCCAAGTGCGTGCGCGTGGTCCCGTACTGGTGCATGTGCCGAGCCGCGGCCAGCGCATACGAGGACATCGGGTTGAACGGCTTGTAAGGGTGCTCGAAAGCCTGCGGATCGAGCGCCATCTTGTATTTGCCGCCTTCGGCGCGGCCCACGCCGGTGCGCTGGTTCGACCCGTAGGTGACCAGCACCACGTCGCACAGGCCGTAATTGAGCGCCATCGCCGCCGGCAGCAGGTGGCCGACGAAGGACGAACCGCCCACGCAGGTGGAGTCGGTGAACTTAGGGTGGATGCCAAGTTGCTCCGCCACCGAGAGCCCGGTCAGGAAACTGTTGACGCTCGCGCAGACCAGGCCGTCCACGTCCCGCGTGGTGAGCCCGGCGTCGGCCAGCGCGGCTTGCGCGGCGGCCGCCATGATTTCGTTCTCGGTCCAGCCGGGCGCCTCGCCGCAGCCGGCCAGGCCGACCCCGGCAATCGCCACGGAACCGCGCAGATCCTTGGTATTTGGCATGGCGCTGGGTCTCCCTACTGCGCTGGGGTGAATTCGACGATCGCCTCGGGGGCGATCCGCGCCCGGACCTTCATGCCGATCTTCACGGCGGCGGGTTCTACGCCGACCACGCGGCTCATCATGCGCGGGCCTTCGGAGAGGTCGACCAGGGCCACGTTGTAGTCGCCGCCCGCCTCGGGCTTCCTGCGCACCACGGTGGTCGAGTACACCACGCCGCCGCCGCTGGCCGCGACCCAGGCCAGTTTTTCCGCGCCGCAGTGCGGGCAGATGACTCGCGGATAGAAAACGTGCTTGCCGCAGGCGCCGCATTTCTGGATTTCGAATGCGCCTTGGGCGAGCTTGTCCTTGTAGGTTTGTTCGGGACCGGGCGAAACCGTGGATTGGGGCATGAAAAGGCCTGTCTGCAGAGGGTCGCGCACTGTTCCACGGGGCCAGCCGCAGTGTCAATTGGCGTGTCGCTATCCTGATGTGTTTGAAACGCTCCGGCCCATGACCCCGGCGGTATAATTTGCGGCTGGATCGAATCCTCCCTTTCACTCACAACGACCAAGAAAATCATGAAAGTCCTCGTCAGCGTCAAGCGCGTGGTGGACTACAACGTCAAGGTGCGCGTCAAGTCCGACGGCACCGGCGTGGAGACCGCGAACGTGAAGATGTCCATGAACCCCTTCGACGAAATCGCCGTCGAGGAGGCCGTCCGCCTCAAGGAAGCCGGCATCGCCACCGAGATCGTGGCGGTGTCGTGCGGGCCGCTCGCCTGCCAGGAGACCCTGCGCACGGCGCTCGCGATCGGCGCGGACCGCGCGATCCTCGTCGAGACCGACGTGGAATTGCAGCCGCTGGCCGTGGCCAAGCTGCTCAAGGCCGTTTGCGCGAAGGAGTCGCCGCAGATCGTGATCCTCGGCAAGCAGGCCATCGACGACGACGCCAACCAGACCGGCCAGATGCTCGCCGCGCTGATGAACTGGCCGCAGGCGACGTTTGCCTCCAAGCTGACGATCGCCGACGGAAAGATGCAGGTCATCCGCGAAGTGGACGGCGGCCTGGAGACCATCTCGGTCAAGCTGCCGACGATCGTCACGGCCGACCTGCGCCTGAACGAGCCGCGCTACGTCACGCTGCCGAACATCATGAAAGCGAAGAAGAAGACGCTCGAGAACATCAAGCCTGACGCGCTCGGCGTGGATGTCGCGCCGCGCCTGAAGACGCTCAAGGTCGTCGAGCCGCCCAAGCGCAAGGCCGGCATCAAGGTGCCCGATGCGGCCGCGCTGGTCGCCAAACTCAGGAACGAAGCGAAGGTGATCTCATGAGCTGCCTCGTCATAGCCGAACACGACAACGCCTCGATCAAGGCCGCCACCCTCAACACCGTGGCTGCGGCCGCGAAGATCGGCGGCGATATCCACGTGCTGGTGGCCGGAAGCGGTTCGGCCGGGGCGGCTGCGGCCGCGGCGAAAATCGCCGGCGTCAGCAAGGTACTGCATGCGGACGCAGCGCACCTCGCGGATTTCCTCGTGGAGAACGTCGCCGCGGTGGTCGTCGGCCTGGCCAAGGGCTATACGCACATCCTTGCGCCCGCAACGTCGAACGGCAAGAACGTGATGCCGCGCGTGGCGGCGCTGCTCGACACGCAGCAGGTCTCGGAGATCGTGGAGGTCGCGTCGGCCGACACGTTCGTGCGGCCGATCTACGCTGGCAATGCGCTCGCGACGGTGCAATCGTCGGATGCCATCAAGGCAATCACCGTGCGCACCACGGGCTTCGATGCCGTCGCGGCCGAAGGCGGCAGCGCTGCGGTGGAGAGCGTGGCTGCGCCGGCCGACTGCGGGTTGTCGTCGTTCATCAGCCGCGAAGTGTCCAAGTCCGAGCGACCGGAACTGACCGCGGCGAAGATCATCGTCTCGGGCGGGCGCGGCATGGGCTCGGGCGACAACTTCAAGATCCTCGAGCCGCTCGCCGACAAGCTCGGTGCCGCGATGGGCGCATCGCGCGCCGCCGTGGATGCAGGCTTCGTGCCGAACGACTGGCAGGTGGGGCAGACCGGCAAGATCGTCGCGCCTGACCTGTACATCGCCATCGGCATCTCCGGCGCGATCCAGCACCTGGCGGGCATGAAGGACAGCCGCGTGATCGTCTGCGTCAACAAGGACGAGGAAGCGCCGATCTTCTCGGTGGCGGATTACGGCGTCGTCGGCGACCTGTTCCAGGTGGTGCCGCAGCTGGTCGAGGAATTGAACAAGTAACGGGAGCAAACGACATGAGCGCCTACGCAGCCCCTCTCAAGGACATGAAATTCGTCCTCAACGAACTCGCCGGACTGGCCGAAGTGGCCAAGCTTCCCGGATGCGGGGACGCGACGCCCGACACAGTAGAGGCAATCCTGGAAGAGTCCGCCAAATTCACCACGGGGGTGCTCGACCCGCTGAATTGGACGGGCGACCAGGAAGGCTCGCAGTGGAAGGACGGCGCGGTGAAGACGCCCAAGGGCTTCAAGGAGGCCTACAACCAGTTCGTCGAGGCCGGCTGGAACGGCCTGCCGCTGGATCCAGAGTGGGGCGGCCAGGGCCTGCCCAAGCTCGTGTCCACCCCGGTGACTGAAATGGTGACCTCGGCCAACATGGCGTTCTCGCTCTGCCCGCTGCTCACGCAGGGCGCGATCGAGGCGTTGCTGCTGTGCGGCAGCGACCAGCTGAAGAAGACCTTCCTCGAGAAGATGGTGTCCGGCGCCTGGACCGGCACCATGAACCTGACCGAGCCGCAGGCCGGCTCTGACCTCGCGCTGTTGCGCAGCAAGGCCGTGCGCGAGGGCGACCATTACCGCATCAGCGGCCAGAAGATCTTCATCACCTACGGCGAGCACGACCTCACCGAGAACATCGTGCACCTCGTGCTCGCGCGCACGCCCGACGCGCCGCCCGGGGTCAAGGGGATTTCGCTCTTCGTCGTGCCCAAGTTCCTCGTCAAGCCTGACGGCACGCTCGGCGAGCGCAATACCGCGACCTGCGCCTCGATCGAGCACAAGCTCGGCATCCATGCGAGCCCGACTGCGGTCATGGTGTTCGACAATGCCATCGGCTACGTCGTGGGCGAGGAGAACAAAGGCCTGTCGTACATGTTCGTCATGATGAACGCCGCGCGCTTCGGCGTCGGCATGGAAGGCGTGGCGATCGCGGAGCGCGCCTACCAGCGCGCGCTGGCGTACGCGAAGGATCGAATGCAGGGCAACGACCTCGCGGGCGGATCGAAAACGGTGGCGATCATCAACCACCCGGACGTGCGGCGCATGCTGATGCTGATGAAATCGCAGACCGAGGCGATGCGGGCGCTCGCGTATGTGGTCGCCGGCGCGATGGACGCGGCCCACCTCCATCCGGACAAGGCGACGCGCCAGCAGAACCAGGCGTTCGTAGAGCTCATGATCCCGGTGGTCAAGGGCTGGAGCACCGAGACCGGCATCGATGTGGCCTCGCTCGGAGTGCAGATCCACGGTGGCATGGGCTTCATCGAGGAGACGGGTGCAGCCCAGCACCTGCGCGACGCGCGCATCACGACGATCTACGAAGGCACCACCGGTATCCAGGCCAACGATCTCGTCGGCCGCAAGATCGCGCGTGAAGGCGGCGTCACCATCAAGGGTTGGCTGCAGATGATGGCGGCGCTGGACGCAAAGCTGGGCGCATCGAAGAACGCCGACATCGCGGTCATCCGTGCCACGCTCGCCGCCGGCACGAAGGCGGTGGGGGAGTGCGTCGACTACATAGTTGCCACTGCAGGCACGGATCCGAAGGCCGCGTTT
>JANNWA010000041.1:0-3025 GCA_031408275.1 Pseudomonadota bacterium | reverse complement strand
CCGATGTGTGGACCAGCATGGGCTTCGAGGCCGAAAACGAGGAACGCAAAAAAGCCTTCGCCGACTGGTGTGTCGATATCGACATGATGCGCGCGGCGCAAGCCGATGCCCTGTTCATGCACTGCCTGCCGGCGCATCGCGGCGAGGAAGTGGAGGCCGCGGTGATCGACGGCCCGCACAGCGTGGTGTGGGACGAGGCGGAGAACCGTCTGCATGTGCAGAAGGCGCTGCTGGAATACCTGTTGATTGGAAAAGTGGAAGCGACATGAGCGACAAAATCAAGAAAGTGGAGGCCAACAAGATCAACAAGGTTGTCCTGGCCTACTCGGGCGGCCTCGACACCTCGGTCATCCTCAAATGGCTGCAGGACGTCTATCACTGCGAGGTGGTGACCTTCACCGCCGATATCGGCCAGGGCGAGGAAGTCGCCCCGGCGCGAGCCAAGGCGATCAAGATGGGCATCAAGCCGGAGAACATCTTCATCGAGGACCTGCGCGAGGAGTTCGTGCGCGACTTCGTGTTCCCGATGTTCCGCGCCAACACGCTGTACGAGGGCGAATACCTCCTCGGCACCTCGTTCGCGCGGCCGCTGATTGCCAAGCGCATGGTCGAGATCGCGAAGAAGGTGAAGGCCGACGCGATCTCCCACGGCGCCACCGGCAAGGGCAACGACCAGGTCAGGTTCGAGCTGGGCGCCTACGCGCTGATGCCCAACGTCAAGGTGATCGCCCCCTGGCGCGAATGGGACCTGCTGTCGCGCGACAAGCTGCTCGCCTACGCCGACAAGCACGGCATCCCGGTCGACTTCAAGAAAAGGAAGGGCGGCGGCGCGCCCTATTCGATGGACGCCAACCTGCTGCACATCTCCTACGAGGGCGGCATCCTCGAGGATCCCAACTTCGCGCCCGAGGATTCGATGTGGCGCCTGACGGTGTCGCCGGAGAAGGCGCCGAACAAGCCCGAAGTGGTTGAACTGACCTTCGCGCGCGGCGACATCGTGGCGATCAACGGCAGGAAGCTCTCGCCGGCGGCCGTGCTGACCGAGCTCAACCGCATGGGCGGCAAGCACGGCATCGGGCGCCTCGACCTCGTCGAGAACCGCTACGTGGGCATGAAATCGCGCGGCTGCTACGAGACGCCCGGCGGCACGATCATGTGGAAGGCGCACCGCGCCATGGAATCGATCACCATGGATCGTGAAGTGCTTTCACTGAAGGACGACCTGATGCCGCGCTACGCGCGCCTCATCTACAACGGCTACTGGTTCAGCCCGGAGCGCAAACTCCTGCAGGTGCTCATCGACGATTCGCAGAAGACCGTGAACGGCAAGGTGCGCGTCAAACTCTACAAGGGCTCGATGATGGTGGTGGGCCGGGAATCCAAATCGGATTCCCTCTTCGACATGAAGATCTCCACCTTCGACGACGACGGCGGCGCCTACGACCAGGCCGACGCGGGCGGGTTCATCAAGCTGAACGCGCTGCGCCTGCGCATCGTGGCCAACCTCGCCGGCCGCAAGAAAGGCGGGAAGCGCTAGCCGTGCGCCACGGGCTCGCCGCTTGCGTCATTGCGGCCACCGCGCTGTTCGCAAGCGCGCCCGCCGGCGCGGCGCCGTTCGCCATGCCGCTCGGCCCGGACCGCCTGGTGCTCGACGTGCCGGCGGGATTCGCCGATTCCGCCGGGTTCAGCTCGCCGCGCCTGACGGAAGTCGCCGAGGGGCTAACGAATGCGAGCAACCGGGTGTTGATATTCGCGCTTGCGGACTCCGATGCGCGGCGCTTCTCGGCGGGCGACGCGATGGAGTTGCGCCGCTACCTGCTTGCGGTCACGCCGCGCGCGACGGAGCGCGAACGCATGGGCCCTGCGCCGTTCGCCGTGCTCGTGGAAAGCGCCGGGCGCAGCCTGGGCGAGCCGCCCGCGAACATCGCCGACATCAGGAAATATCTCAAGGAGCGCGCCCCGCAGCAGGCACACCTGCTCGCCGAACTGCGCCGCGACACGCAGGTGCTGAGCGTCATGCAGGGCACGATGGTGCCGCAGCCCGGCCGCTGGATCGACGATCCGCCCATCTACAAGGTGTCGACCATGACCCTCGCGCTGATCGGCGGGAGGGCGGTCTACCTGTCGGCCTTCTCCACCTACGACGGCCCCGCCGACATCGAATGGGTCAAGACGGTAGCCGAGCGCTGGGTCGAGGACCTGCGGCGGCTGAACAAGTAGGGTAGCGCCGGGAAGGCCTCCCTATTCCACCGTAATCTTCGCCTTCCTCACGATCGCGGCGTACTTCTCGACGTCCTTCCTCCAGATCGCGTCGAACTCCTCCAGCCCCATCGGCCGCGGCTCCAGCCCGCGCGACAGCATCTGTTCGGCGACCTTCGGATCCCGCAACGCCTTCACAAACTCCACGTTCAGGGTCCGGAGAACATCCTTTGGTGTGGCTGCGGGGGCGAACATGCCGAACCAGGCCAGCACCTCGAACCCGGGCAGCCCGGACTCGTTCAGCGTGGGCACTTCGGGCAGCGCGCTCGAACGCGTCATCGAAGTCACGGCGATCGCGCGCAGGCGCCCCGCCTTGACGTTCGGCACCGCCGCCGAGATGTTCTCGAACAGCACCTGCACTTCTCCGCCGAGCACGGCAGCCATGGACGGCCCGCTGCCCTTGTAAGGCACGTGCAGCATGTCGATGCCGGCCGAATCCTTGAACATTTCGCCTGAAATGTGCACCGACGTGCCCGAACCCGGCGAGGAGAAATTCAGCTTGCCCGGGTTCGCCTTGCCGTAGGCGATCAGCTCCTTCACATTGTTCACCGGCAGCGAGGGATTCACCGCGATGATGTTGGCCGTCGCGCCGAGCATGGTGATTGCGGCGAAATCCTTCAGCACATCGTAGGGCAGTTTCTTGAACAGACTCGGCTGAATCCCGTGCGTGGAACTCGGGCCGAGCACCAGCGTGTAGCCGTCCGGCGCCGCCTTGGCGACCTGGTCCGAGCCGATCTGGCCGTTGGCCCCGGGCTTGGTCTCGATG
>JANNWA010000040.1:0-14423 GCA_031408275.1 Pseudomonadota bacterium | reverse complement strand
ACCGCGGCATCGTCCGGCGCGTGCAGGCCGATCAGCACGTCGTCGCGCTCGATCGGATGCAGCCCACCCAGCGCGCGGGAAAGCACGCTGGCGCCGACTTTCGCCCCGCACCCGCCGCAGCGCATTGCGATAGCCGACAGCGCCTGCGCAGCCTCCTCGCCTTCGAGCCGGACCGGCGAGGCCGCCTCCTGCGGGCCCTCCTGCATGGGCGCAAGATCGCTGAACTTGCGCATGAACCGGCGGTCGATCCAGTCCTTCCAGCGCCAGACCCAGGCGCCCTGGAACTGCAGCGCGCCGCGCGAGGCCACGGCGTACTGGTCGCCGGTGCTGATCAATGCAAGCCAGCTGCGCTGCGCGTGATAAGGCGCCAGCGCGCGGCCTTCGACCGCGCGGCGCAGGTTCTCCGCGAGCGGCGGCCCCTGCCGCACCGCGAACACGCCGGCTTTTTCGCGCGGCTGGCCCACCATGCCGGCGATGTCGCCCGCGGCAAACACGTCCGGGTCCGTGACCGTCTGCAGGGTGTCGGTCACCTGGATGAAGCCGGCGTCGTCCAGCGCGAGGCCGGTGTCGCGCAGCCAGGGCGCGCCGCCTGCGCGCGTGACCCAGACGATCTCGTCGGCGTCCAGCGTCTTCCCGTCCGCGGTCCGCAGGCGGCCGGCCGACACCTGGTCGACCTGGGCATTCCTGTGCAGGACCACTCCGCGTTCCAGCAGCACTCTTTCGAAAGCCCGGCGCACCGCGGCGTTATGCGTGGGCAGGATGGTGTCCCCGGAGTCCAGCAGGTGGAAAGCCAGTGCTGCGGGATCGCGCCCCGCGGCGCGCAATTCGTTGCACAGCCGGTATTGCATCGCCAGTGTCAGTTCGACACCGCCCGCGCCCGCGCCGACGACCGCGATGCTCATTGACCCCGAATGCCCGACCACCCGCTCGAGCAGCGCAAGCCAGCGCGAATTGAACGCATGGATGGGCTTGACGGGGATCGCGTGCTCGGCCGCGCCGGCGACGTTTGCAAGCATCGGAGTGGAGCCGATGTTGATGGACAACCGGTCGTAGGGCACCGGCGGCCGGCTTCGGCACAGCACCCTGTGCCCGGCCCGGTCCAGCCCCACGGCCTCGTCGCGATAAAACCGTGCACCGGCGAATTCGGCGAGCCGCCGAAGGTCAATATGCACCTCGTCGTACGAATAGTGCCCGGCGATGTAGCCCGGCAGCATCCCGGAGTAAGGCGTATGCGTGTCGCGGCAGATGACGGTCAGCCGCACGCCCGGCACCGGGCGCATGCCGAAGCGCTTGAGCACGCCGACATGGCTGTGCCCGCCCCCGACGAGGACAATGTCCCTCAGTACCGGCGAGTCAGTCGGCTTCTTCAATCCAGAGCATCTGGATCGCTTCGAGGATCTTCTCGCCCGACTTCTGCGGGTCGTCGTCGAACCCGGGCAATTCGGTCACCCAGCGATGCAGGTCGGTGAAGCGGACGAGTTGGGGATCCACGTCCGCATGCGCCTCGCAAAGCGCGATGGCGATTTCGCGGGAATCGGTCCATTTCATGAGTGCAACTCGCGTGCGTGGTTGATGGTGTATTTCGGGATGTCGATGGTGAGGTCTTCCGCCGCGACCAGCGCCTGGCACGACAGGCGCGATTGGGCTTCCAGGCCCCAGGCCTTGTCGAGCATGTCCTCCTCGGACTCGGTCGCCTCCGCCAGCGACTCGCCGCCCTGGCGCACGACTACGTGGCACGTCGTGCACGCGCATGACTTCTCGCAGGCGTGCTCGATGGCGATGCCGTTGGCCAGCAGCGCGTCGCAGATGGAGGTGCCGGGCTTCGCCTCGATCTCCGCCCCCCGGGGGCAGAGGGACTCGTGCGGCAATATGGTGAGCTTCGTCATCTAGATCTTGAGGTTGGCAATCTTCTGGCCGGTCAACGCGGTGCGCACGCTGCGGTCCATGCGGCGCGCGGCGAAGTCCTCGGTCACACGGTTGAGCGCCTCCGACGAGGCCTTGATCGCGCGATGGTCTGCGCCCGCGATGCTCGCCACGAGCGCGTCCACGCGGCAATCGATGTCGGTCCGCTCCTCCGGGGCCAGCAGCGCCGCGTCGACGCAAAGCGCGGCGCGCACGGCTTCGAGCAACAGTTCGCCGTCCACGCGTGCCTCCTGCAGCGCGCGCGCGTGCATGTCGTCGCGCGCGTGGTCGAACGAGTCCTTGAGCATGCGCGAAATGTCCTCGTCGGCGAGGCCGTACGAGGGCTTGACCACGACCGAGGCCTCGGCACCGGTGGTGCTTTCCTTCGCGCCGACCGACAGCAGGCCGTCCGCGTCGACCTGGTAGGTCACTCGAATGCGCGCGGCGCCCGCGACCATCGGCGGGATGCCGCGCAGCTCGAACTTCGCCAGCGAGCGGCAATCGGACACGAGTTCGCGCTCGCCCTGCACCACGTGGAAGCTCATTGCGGTCTGCCCGTCCTTGAAGGTGGTGAACTCCTGCGCGCGCGCCACGGGAATCGTCGAGTTGCGCGGAATCACGCGCTCCACCAGCCCGCCCATGGTCTCCACGCCGAGCGACAGCGGGATCACGTCTAGCAGCAGCCAGTCCTCTCCCGAGGTCTTATTGCCGGCCAGCACGTTGGCCTGGATGGCGGCGCCCAGCGCAACGACCTTGTCCGGGTCGAGGTTGTTCAACGGGTCGCGCCTGAAGAACCCGGCCACGGCGCGCTGCACCTGGGGCATGCGGGTCGATCCGCCTACCATCACGACGCCCTTGATGTCCTCCACCGACAGCCCGGCGTCGCGCAGGGCCTTGCGCGTGGGGCCGAGCGTCTTCGCGACCAGGGTTTGCGTGATCCCGGCGAAGATCTCGGTGGTGAGGGTAGCCTCGACGACGGCGCCGGTGCCCAGGCGCGCCGTGAGGTGCGCGCTACCGTGCAGCGTCAGCGCCTCCTTGGCCTCGCGCGCCCTGGTCAGCAACAGGCGCGTGTCGTGCGCCGAAAGCGGCGGGAGCTTCTCCTGCTCGAGCACCCAGCAGAACACGCGATGGTCGAAATCGTCCCCGCCCAGCGCCGCGTCGCCATTGGTGGCAAGCACTTCGAACACGCCCTTGGACAGCTTCAGTATGGAGATGTCGAAGGTCCCGCCGCCGAGGTCGAACACTGCGTAGACGCCTTCGGCCGCGTTGTCCAGGCCGTAGGCAATCGCCGCGGCCGTGGGCTCGTTGAGCAGGCGCAGGACGTTGAGCCCCGCGAGCCGCGCGGCGTCCTTGGTCGCCTGGCGCTGCGCGTCGTCGAAGTACGCAGGCACCGTGATCACTGCGCCGACCAGGTCCCCGCCGAGCGAGGACTCGGCGCGCGCCTTGAGCACCTTCAGCACTTCGGCCGAGACCTCGACGGGGCTCTTCACCCCGGCGCCTGTGCGCAGTTGCACCATGCCCGGCGCGTCGACGAAATCGTAGGGCGCGTTCTCGATGTTGGCGACGTCCTTCAGCCCGCGTCCCATGAAGCGCTTGGCCGACAGGATGGTGTTCTTGGGGTCGTTCGACTGCGCGTCCTGCGCCGGATAGCCGACCTCGGTCCGGCCGTCCGGGAAGTAACGCACCACCGAGGGCAGCAGCGGGCGGCCCTGCTCGTCCGGCAGGCACACGGCCGTTCCGCTGCGCACCGTGGCCACGAGCGAGTTGGTCGTGCCCAGGTCGATGCCCACCGCGAGCCGGTGCTCGTGCGGGGCGGCGGAGTCGCCCGGTTCGGAAATCTGCAACAACGCCATCAGCGTTGTTCCTTTACGGGCGCCATCACGGTTCCAGCGCCTCATAAGCGGCGCCGATTTCCTCGCCGAAGCGCGCAAGGAACTGCAGTTCGCGCACCACGCCGACCGCGGCGGCGGGATCCTTTTCGGTGTCGATCTTGGCCGCGATGATCGCCTCCAGCCGCTGGCGGTCCTTCGCCAGTTGCGCCGCCAGCGCGTCGAGCGCCGCGGCATCCCGCGCTGCCTCGAGCGACTCGCGCAATTCGATCTGGCGCAGGAGGAATGCCGGCGCCATCGCGGTGTTGGTCTCGAAACCCACGTCGAACCCGGCCTGCTCGAGCAGGTACTTGGCACGCAGCACCGGGTTCTTCAGCGTCCGGTAGGCCTCGTTCACGCGCGTTGTCCACTGCATCGAGGCGCGCTTCTCGGCCTCGCCCGAATTCACGAACTTGTCCGGGTGGATGCGCGCTTGAATGTCGCGATAGGCGCGCTCAAGCGCCACCGCGTCCAGCGCGTAGGCGCTGGGCAGGCCGAACAGCGAAAAATGATCTTGCGCGATGTTCAGAGTCATAGGAATGAAAAAGGGGCTTTCGCCCCCTGGCCCCGCAATCGTTGCACAGACCTCCCACGCGCCTCCGCCGGCGCATACCGCCAGTCGGCAGGCCACGCGAGGGTCGTGCAAACTTTATTCTACCCCGCGGCGGCCTTCTAGATGTTGAAGCTCTCGCCGCATCCGCATTCGTCCTTCACGTTGGGGTTCCTGAACTTGAAACCCTCGTTCAGCCCCTCCCGCGTGTAGTCGAGTTCCGTGCCATCGATGTACGGCAGGCTCTTGGGGTCGACCAGCACCTTTACGCCATGGCTGTCGAACAGCACGTCATCCGGGTTCACGTCGTCCGCGAACTCCAGCTTGTAGGCCATGCCCGAACAACCCGTGGTGCGCACGCCGAGGCGCAGGCCCACACCCTTCCCGCGCTTGGAGAGGTAGCCACTGACGTGGCTGGCGGCTTTTTCAGTGAGCGTGATCGCCATTTGGTTATCCGTTCGCAACCTGCTTTTCGGGAGCGTCCGCGGAGTGCTTCTGCTTGTAATCCGCCACCGCCGCCTTGATGGCGTCCTCGGCGAGGATGGAGCAATGGATCTTCACCGGCGGCAGCGCGAGCTCGGCCGCGATGTGGGTGTTCTTGATCCCCATCGCCTCGTCCAGCGTCTTGCCCTTGACCCACTCGGTGATCAGCGATGAAGAGGCGATCGCCGATCCGCACCCGTAGGTCTTGAAGCGCGCGTCCTCGATCGTGCCGTCCGCAGCCACCTTGATCTGCAGTTTCATGACGTCGCCGCAGGCCGGCGCGCCGACCATGCCGGTGCCGACCGTGTCGTCGCCCTTCTCGAAGGATCCGACGTTGCGCGGGTTCTCGTAGTGGTCGATTACTTTGTCGCTGTATGCCATTTTCTTCTCCAGGTCCGGTCGTGCCGGAATCAAGCGTTGATACCTGTATTGCCCTTGTCGAATCTCACGATTTTGCGAGTTTCTTGGGTTGCGCAGTCGCGCAACCCTTAAACTCGCAAAATCGTGAGACATGGGAAATCAAAATCTGCACTCTGCCAATCAGTGCGCCGCCCACTGCACCGTATTCAGATCAACCCCGTCCTTGTACATCTCCCACAGTGGCGACAGCTCGCGCAGTTTCGCCACCTTCGTCCTGACCAGGTTGGCCGCAAAATCGATTTCGTCCGCGGTGGTGAATTTGCCCAGGGTAAACCGGATCGACGAATGCGCGAGCTCGTCCGACCGGCCCAGCGCCCGCAGCACGTAGGACGGCTCGAGCGAAGCCGAGGTGCACGCCGAACCGGAGGAGACCGCGATGTCCTTGATTGCCATGATCAGCGACTCGCCCTCGACGTAGTTGAAGCTCACGTTGAGGTTGCCGGGAATGCGCCGCTCGATGTCGCCGTTGAGGACCACGGCCTCCATTGCCGACAGGCCCGCCCACAGCTTGTCGCGCAGCATGCGAATGCGCTTGCTGTCGCTCGCCATTTCGGCCCTGGCGATCCGCGCCGCCTCGCCCATGCCGACGATCTGGTGCGTGGCGAGCGTGCCGGAGCGGAACCCGCGCTCGTGTCCGCCGCCGTGGATCTGCGCTTCGATCCTGACGCGCGGCTTCCTGCGGATGTAGAGCGCCCCGCTGCCCTTGGGACCGTACATCTTGTGCGCGGTCACCGTCATCAGGTCGACCTTGAGTTTCGCGAGGTCTATCTCGATCCTGCCGACCGCCTGGACCGCGTCGCAGTGCAGGATCACGCCCTTGGCCCTGCAGATCTCGCCGATTTCGGCGATCGGCTGGATCACGCCGATCTCGTTGTTCACCATCATGATCGAGGCGACGATCGTGTCCGGGCGGATCGCAGCCCTGAATTTTTCGAGGTCGACCAGGCCGTTCTCCTCGACATCGAGGTACGTGCATTCGAAGCCCTGGCGCTCCAGCTCGCGCATGGTGTCGAGCGTGGCCTTGTGCTCGGTCTTCTGCGTGATCAGGTGCCTGCCCTTGGTCTTGTAGAACTGTGCCGCGCCCTTGATCGCGAGGTTGTTGCCCTCGGTCGCACCGGAGGTCCACACGATTTCGCGCGGGTCCGCGCCGAGCAGCGCGGCGACATGGCCGCGCGCTTCCTCGACGGCCTCTTCGGCCTTCCAGCCGTAGGCGTGCGAGCGCGAGGCCGGGTTGCCGAAATGCTCCGTGAGGTAGGGAATCATCTTCGCCGCGACGCGCGGGTCGACCGGCGTAGTCGCCGAGTAATCGAGGTAGATCGGATACTTCATCTTGGTTCCGTTAATTGCGTTGCCGGTCAGGCAACCATTTCCGCCGCGGGCTTCGCGCCCGATCGCAGGTCCTGCAACACGTTCGTTTCCTTGCCGCGCTTCTGCTGGTCGACGAGGTCCTGGAGCGTAACCGAGCTCAGGTACTCGAGCATCTTGGTATTCAGCGTCGCCCAGAGCTCGTGCGTCATGCAGCGCTTTTCCCCGTCGATGCAGTTTTCCTTGCCCCCGCACTGCGTAGCGTCCAGCGGCTCGTCAACCGCCAGGACGATGTCGGCGACCGACATGGTCTGCGTGGGCTGCGCAAGGTTGTAGCCGCCGCCCGGGCCGCGGACGCTGGACACCAGCTTGTGCCTGCGAAGTTTGCCGAACAACTGCTCAAGGTAAGACAGTGATATGTGCTGGCGGTCGCTGATCGCCGAAAGGGTCACCGGCCCGCCGGACTGGCGCAATGCCAGATCAACCATGGCCGTCACCGCAAACCTGCCTTTTGTCGTGAGTCTCATGTGCTTTTCCCTCGCTGTGCTCGATACCCGATCTAATTAGTCAAGTATATCAAAACCCGACTGTCCCAGTCAAGTAATAATCCCTTTTATTTCACGGCCCTGAGCCGATCGGCCGCACTCTCGCGCTCAGTCACTTCGCGCTCCAGGCGGTCCAGCTTGGCGCGCAGGGCCTGCACCGTCGCGTCGAGTTCCTGGGAGTGCTCGACCAAGGTGCGGATTGCCTTGGCATAAGGATCATCCTGGTCCTGCACGACTGCATATGCCGCAAAACGGCCCACACCGGCCCCTTCGCCCTCGACCACCCGGCCCGGAACGCCGACCACAGTCGCTCCGGGCGGCACTTCCTTGACCACCACGGCGTTGGAACCGATCTTTGCACCATCGCCCACAAAGATCGGACCTAGCACTTTGGCCCCGGCGCCGATCACCACCCCCTTGCCCAGAGTCGGGTGGCGCTTTCCGCCGCTCCAGGACGTCCCGCCCAGGGTTACGCCGTGATAGAGGGTGCAATCGTCACCGATCTCCGCTGTCTGGCCGATCACCACGCCCATGCCATGGTCGATGAATACGCGCCGGCCGATGGTCGCTCCGGGATGGATCTCGATGCCGGTCAGGCCGCGGCCGACATGCGAAACAAACCTCCCCAGCCAGCGCAGGCGCATGTTCCACAGCGTGCGGGACAACCGGTGGATCCAGAGCGCGTGCATCCCCGGGTAGCACGTGAGCACTTCCCAGGTGGTGCGCGCGGCGGGATCGCGGTCAAAAACCGCCCGGATGTCTTCTTGGAAACGAGCAAACATAAGCAGAATCTTAGGAAGTCCTACTGAATTAGTCAACTATTCGGTTGGGGAGTTCCCGCGTTTCAGCAGGCTTTTCAGCAACCCCCTGAGAATATTGATTTCTTCCCGCTCGGGACGGGCCCGGGCGAAGAGCCGGCGCCAGCGTTCGCGCAACCGCCCCGGGTTGGCCGGGTCGAGAAATCCGCTCGCAATCGAGGCCTGCTCCAGGTGGGCGTACAAGCCCTCGAGGTCGGCCGCCGTGGCCAAAGGCTCCGGCCGCCCTGCCGGCAGCGCACCAGCAGTGGCCGCCATGCGCAGTTCATAGCTGACGACCTGCACCGCCTGGGACAGGTTCATTGAACTCCACGCGGGGTCCGTCGGGATACGCACGTGGTACTGGCAGGCAAGCAACTCATCGTTGGACAGACCCGAGGCCTCGTTGCCGAACACGAAGGCGACCGGACCGCCCGAAGCCTCGCCAAGTGCTGCGGGCGCCGCGTCACGCACCGCCAAATTCTCCGGGCCCCACTCGCGCATACGCGCGGAAAGCGCATAGGCCGCGACGCAATCGCCGATCGCCGCCGGCAGAGAATCGAACACGCGCGCATCGGCCAGCACATCGTCCGCGCCGCTGGCCAGAGCGTCCGCCTCGGGATCCGGGAAGCGCTTCGGCGCGACCAGCGCAAGCGAATGCAGGCCCATGTTCTTCATGGCACGCGCGGCCGAACCGATGTTGCCCGGATGGCTGGTGCGCACCAGCACGACGCGAATGCGGGAAAGGAGATCTGTGTTCATCTGGGAATCATGAGGGGTATTGGGGATCCTGGGCGCTCTACAGTTTAAAATACGCATTCTCCCCCGCCGCGAAGAAGAAAACATGCATCCGATGTTGAACACGGCCGTCAAGGCGGCCCGGCGCGCAGGCGCGATCATCAACCGCGCGTCGCTCGACGGCGGCTTCGACGTGCAGGCGAAGCGCGCCAACGACTTCGTCACCGAGATCGACAAGGCGGCCGAGGCGGCGATCATCGGCATCATCAGGCAGGCCTACCCAGAGCACGCGATCCTCGCCGAGGAATCCGGCGAAGACGCCGGCGGCGCGAAGAACGAATACACCTGGGTCATCGACCCGCTCGACGGCACGACCAACTTCATCCACGGATTCCCGCAGTATTGCGTGTCGATCGGCGTGCGCTACCGCGGCCAGATCGCCCATGCCGTGATCTACGACCCGGTCAAGAACGAACTGTTCACGGGATCCAAGGGACGCGGCGCGTTCCTCAACGACCGGCGCGTGCGCGTCACCAAGTGCGCCCACCTGCGCGACGCCCTGGTCGGGACGGGCTTTCCGTTCAAGGAACTTACGCGCCTCGACCTCTACACGAAGCAGCTGCGCACGATGATGAAATCCTCCGCGGGCGTGCGCCGCGCGGGCGCGGCGGCGCTCGACCTCGCCTACGTCGCCTGTGGACGGCTCGACGGGTTCTGGGAGATGGGCCTGTCGAAATGGGACATGGCCGCCGGCGCCCTGCTGGTCAAGGAGGCGGGCGGCCTCGTCGGCGGGCTCAAGGGCGAGGACGACTGGTACGAATCGGGTGACATCGTCGCCGGCACGCCCAAGGTGTTCGTGGAGCTGCTCGACGCCGTCAAGTAGGCCCGGCCGCGCCGCGGATGCGGTCAACCAGCGCGAGCGGATCGGCTGGCGGGGCGTTTGCGCGCCATGCCACGTGCTGGTCGGGACGGGCAAGCACGAGCTTTTCACGGTAAAGCGCCGGCGCGTCGGCCGCATCCACATCGAGCACCGCCAGCGGTACCCCGCGCCGGCTCGCCGCTTGCACGAGCCCTGACACGTCGATCCGCGGATCGAAGCGCAACAGCGTGTACTCGGGCCCCAGCGCATCGTAGAGCGAACGCCCGTCCTCGAGCCACAGGTGCGGCACGCGGCAACCCGGCACGGTCGACGGCGTGAATGCGGACATCGTGTAAGGCGGCGGCGTTTCACCGTCGTACGCAATGATCGGCGAGCCGGTGTAGTAGTACCCGAAATTCAGCCCCGCGCAGCAGTACTGCTGCACATTGAGATCGTATGCCGACTTGCCCACCGCCGCGCGGATCGCGTCGCCCTCGGGACCGGGGCGCTCGATGTCCTGCGGGACCGCGCCCCGCTGCCGGGCCATCGCATGCGCATGGTTCATCGCGAAACGCGACACCTGCTCGGTGATCGGCAGCCTCTCGCTCTCGTAGGCGTCGAGGATCCGTTCCCCGGCCCACCCGTTAAGGTGCGCAGCCAGCGTCCACGAGAGGTCCATGGCATCGGCAATGCCCGCATTCATCCCGTAACCCGCGTACGGCACCCAGATATGCGCAGCGTCTCCGCAGATAAAGGCGCGCCGGTCGCGAAACTTGTCGGCCACGAGCCTGCGGCCGAACCAGTCCTCCCTGGTCAACACTTCATACGCGAAGTCCGGCCCCACACCGAGGATCGCGCGGATCGCCCAATCGCGGTCGACCGAATCGAAGTCGGCCTCGTCCTCGCGCAGGTAGTTGTGTACCAGCCACGTCTCGCGCCCGTCGATCGCGTACACGTTGCCCGAGCGCCGCGGATTGAGCGAGAACGTCCCCCACGCGGGCGGCACCTTGAGCATGCCGATAAGGCCGGGAGCGCGGATGTAAGTCGACTGCACGCGCTGCACGACCGCGTCGCCGTTGAGCGTTGCGCCGATGGCCCTGCGGATTTCCGAGCGGCCGCCGTCGCAGCCGATGAGGTATCGGGACGCGATGCGATACGTTTCGCCGCTGTCCAGGTCGCGCGCCGTCGCGATCACGCCGTTCGTGTCCTGGACGAAAGCGTCGATCGAAGTGCGGTTCAGCACCCGCACGTTGCCCATTGCAGCAGCGTGCTCGAACAGGATGGGCTCGAGGAAGATCTGGTTGATCCGGTGCGGGGGCTCGGGCGTTGGCCACCAGCCATCCGGCCCGTCCCTGGCGGTAAACCGGTCCCTGCGGCACGGAATGGGAATCCGGGCGAGCTCCTCGCCCACGAAGGAAGTGCGGTAAGCCACGTCGTTCGGGTAGTCCGGCGGCAAGCCTGCATCGCGCAGCTCTGCCGCCACGCCCAGCCGCCGCAGGATTTCCATCGTGCGGGCCGAGACATGGTTGCACTTCACGCTGGGCGGCTCGCCGCGGCGGCGCAATTCCACCACCGCTACCCGGATCCCGCGCGCCGCGAGGTCCATGGCGAGCGTCAGCCCCACCGGGCCGGCACCGACGACCAGAACCTGCGTTTCCAGGTCAGGCTTCATGGACACATGCATTCATGCGCCGGATTATCCCTCGGTCCGGCTGGCGGTAGCGGTGCACCGCGCGGTGCACCGCCGGGAGTTTCGCCAGGCCGTACCGTGCGGCTCCATCGGGATAGAATCGGCGCCTGACCATGGCAGACGAACTCGACTTTTCCGCCCCCTCGCCTGCGCCCAGGCCCGCGCACGCCGAAGCTGCGCGCAGTGCCGTGCAGGGCACCGCGCAGAGCGCCGTTTACAGCCCGGCGCTTGCGCTGGAGTTCTTCCGCGCCACCGGGACGGTCGAGCAGAAGCCCGCCGGCAAACCGATCTTCAGCGAAAACGAGAAGGCGGGAGGCCTGTTCTCGAAGTCCGCGAGGATGTACCTGCTGCTCGACGGCGAGATCGGGCTGATGATCAAGGGCAAGTTCTTCGGCGTGGTGAAGGCCGGCGAGATCTTCGGAGAGCTGGCGGTGATCGCCGGCCTGCCGCGCAGCGCCACCGCGATGGCCAAGGCCGATTGCAAGGTGCTGTCGCTCGACGAGAAGCAGTTCCACGCAGCCCTGCAGAAGACGCCCGAGTTCGCGCTGATGCTCATGAGCAGCATGGGCCAGCGCATGCGCCAGAGCATCGCCAAGCTCGGCACCGGCGGGCCCGCCACCCCTCCGGTGGAGCGCAGCAACGTGATCGACCGCAAGATGCTCGCCGAACTCGCCCGCGAGCTGAGCGGGCAACCGCCAGTGCCTTACGGTCCCGGCAAGACCATCATCAGCGCGGGTGCCGTGGGCGCATCCATGTATGTCGTGATGGACGGCCATGTGGTGATCAGCATTGGCAACCGGGTGATGGAGCGGGTCGGGCCGGGCGGCATGTTCGGCGAGATGGCGCTGGTCGACCGCTCCGCGCGCGCCGCCAACGCGATCG
Organism: Pseudomonadota bacterium; assembly: GCA_031408275.1. Lineage (GTDB taxonomy): Bacteria > Pseudomonadota > Gammaproteobacteria > Burkholderiales > SG8-39 > SZAS-79. Next base: position 2,387 of record JANNWA010000040.1, on the reverse strand, counting down.
CCGAAACCCAGTGCTCGCTGATCGCGATCGGGCGCAACGATTTTCTTGCGCTGGTCAAGGCCAAGCCCGTGTTCGGCGCCCTGCTGCTGAAATCCCTTGCCGAACGCATGCAATACCTCGCCCAGCAGGTCGCGCAAACAGGCTAGACGCTCAGACCGGCGATTTCTTCCAGCGCTGGCCGAACCCTATGGGGTCGGGGGCGATCGCGGCGATGCGCGAGAAAAGCGTCTCGAACTCCTTGTCCGGCACGCCCTTGATCGGATCCTGGTTGGCTTCAAAGGCCGCGCTGATGGCTTCCCAGTCGTCCGCATTCAGGTGCTTGCCGGCGAGTGGAAGGACCTGGCCCTCCTCCTTGCGCATGTGGTTCCAGTGGAAGTCGGCGTAGGCGTCGACGGCGGCCTTGAAGGCGACCGCCCCGCCGGGGAAATTCTCCTCGAGATGCAGCAACTCGCGCTCCAGGTCGCGGATCAGCTGCGCTCCCGCGCGGTGCTCCTCGTGCAGTTCCGCGATCAGCGGCGCCGCCTCGGGCATACGCTGCAGCAGGCGCGCAAAGAGGTGCTTCTCCTCCTTCGGGTGGTGCATTCGCTCGGGAAACTCGTCGATGTAATAGATCATCGCGCGAAACACGGCGAAATCGGGCTGCACCGCGGCGTCCAGCGACTGTTGCGCCAGGTAGCGCAGGCCGTGCAGCACGGCCGAGATCGTCCGGTGCTCGTCCTTGATCGTTCGCACCGCATTGTCCCGTGCGTCCTTCATTTCCTGCCCGCCTGCGCTTCGATCGCGCTCACGAGCGTCTCGAGAACCTTGACCCGCGCGTGATACTTGTCGTTCGCGCCGATGAGGGTCCACGGCGAGATCCGGGTGCTGGTGCGCTCGATCATGTCTGCGGCGGCCTCCTGGTAGGCGTCCCACTTGCCCCGGTTGCGCCAGTCCTCCTTGGTGATCTTGAACTGCTTGAAGCGCGTCTTCTCGCGCTCCTTGAAGCGCCGCAGCTGTTCTTCCTTGGAGATCTGCAGCCAGAACTTGGCCACGATCGCGCCGTTCGCCGCCAGCTGCTCCTCGAAGTCGTTGATCTCAGAGTAGGCGCGCATCCAGTCGGCCTCCGTGCAGAACCCCTCGACGCGCTCGACCAGCACGCGACCGTACCAGCTGCGATCGTAGATCGTGAACCTGCCCTTGCGCGGCACATGCCGCCAGAACCGCCACAGGTAGGGCTGCGCGCGCTCTTCGTCGGTCGGCGCCGCGACCGGAATTGTCCGGTAGAGCCGGGAATCCAGCGCCGCCGTGACCCGCCGGATGGCGCCGCCCTTGCCGGCCGCGTCCATGCCCTCGAATACGCACACCACGTTGCGTCCGGCAAAAGTAGGGTTTCGCGTGGCGAGGGCAAGCCTGCGCTGCAGCTTGTCGATGCGCTTGTCGAAGGCCTTCTTGTCGATTTTCTGGCTCAGGTCCATGCCGGCCAGAACGTTTACTTTGTCGACAGCGCGCGCAATGGGCGCTGCAGCAATGGCCGCCGTCGGGGTATGCGCCGCCTGCGCCTTGACGCGTTTGCGCATGGCATCGAGCAGGGTCCTCGCAACCGTCACGGAACGGTACTCCGGGTTGGCGCCCTCGACCACGATCCAGGGCGCGTTCGCAGTGCTCGTCCTCCTCAGTGCCTCCTCGCTGATGTCGTAAAACCGCTTGTACTTCTTGAAAAAATCCCAGTCGCGCTCGGTCACGCGCCAACTCGTTTCAGGATCCGACTGGAGCACGCGCAGGCGCTTCTTCTGCTGCTTTTCCGACAGGTGGAACCAGAACTTGAGCACCAGCGCGCCCTCCCCGGCGAGCATGGCCTCGAAGTGGTTGATCTCCTCGATCGAATTGAGCATTGCCTTCGAGTCGGTGCGCTTGAACACCCGGTCGATGATCGGCGCGGTGTACCAGGAACCGAACAGCATGCCGATGCAGCCTTTGGGCGGCAGCGCGCGCCAGTAGCGCCACATCGGGGGCCGCTCGCGCTCCTCGTCGGAGGGATTGTCGAATGCGTGCGTATGGATGTGGCGGGGGTCCATCCATTCGTTGAGCAGGTTCACCGTCTCGCCCTTGCCCGCCCCGCGCACCCCCGAGATCAGGATGATGACCGGGAACTTCCCGTGCTTCGACACCTCGAACTGCGCGTCGAGCAGGTCGGCCCGCAGCTTGGGCACGATCTTCTTGTACTCGTCCCTGGAAAGCTTGTGACCGATTTCCGCCGATTCGAACATTCTTGCCTCCGTGGCTCAGTGCGACATCATGACCGGCACGGTCATCGATTCCAGCAGGGTGCGGGTCGCGCCGCCGAGGATCTGCTCGCGCACACGCGAATGCCCGTATGCGCCCATCACGATGAGGTCGGCCGAAAAGTC
>JANNWA010000039.1:0-1768 GCA_031408275.1 Pseudomonadota bacterium | reverse complement strand
GAGCAAGGTCAGCCGCTGGACATCGCCGGATGGAACGGCATCATGGCGCCGGCCAATACCCCTAAGGCCATTGTCGAGCGCATGAGCGCCGAGATCAACAAGATCATCCAGTCGCCCGACGGCCGCGAGCGCATGCTGCAGATGGGCCTGCTCGCCACCGGCACCACGCCGGACGAGTTCGCCGAGGTCATCCGCCGCGACACCCCGCGCTGGGGCGAGGTGATCCGCAAGGCGGGGATCAAGCCGGAGTGAAGTAAGGCTTGTCCCCGGCGATCGTCACGCGGTCCATGACGCGCCTGTAGCCCCCGTAGTCGTTCACGGCCAGGTGCTGCGTGGAGCGGTTGTCCCAGAAGGCAAGGGCTCCCTTCGTCCAGCGGAAGCGGATCTGGAATTCCGGCCGCTGGCTGTGGCGGTTCAGGAACTCCAGCAGCGGCGCGCTTTCTTCCTCGGTCATGTCCTGGAAGCGGATCGCGTACACCCAGTTGATGAAGAGTATTTTCCGGCCGTTCTCCGGGTGGGTGCGCACGCAGGGGTGGGGCGCTTCCTTCAGCGCCGCCTCGCTTGCGTTGATGCGCATGCTCTTCAGGTCGTCGTCGGCATAGGTGCCCTGCGGGCCGTAGGAGCGCTTGGCGCTGTGCATTACCGTCAGGCTCTCGAGCGTGCGCTGCAGCCCCGGCGACAAGGCGTCGAACGCCAGCATCTGGTTCGACCAGATCGTATCGCCGCCGACGGCGGGCGACTCGCGGCTGTAGAGCACCGTGCCGAGCACCGGCGCCGCGTCGAAGGTCATGTCCGAGTGCCAGCGGCCGCCGAAATTCAGTTTCTTCTTCTCGTCCGCCTCGCGCACCACGCGCATCATTTCGGGGTGCCCATCCAGCGGCTTGATAAAGGGCGTTGCGGAAAGCGGCCCGAACTGCAGCGCAAACGCCTTCTGCTGGTCCGGGGTGATGTCCTGGTCGCGGAAGAAAAGCACGCAGTGATCCGCCAGTGCGCGGCGGAGTTCAGCAAGCGTGTCGGGTGGCAGCGGTTTGGAAAGGTCGAGGCCCCGCACCTCGGCGCCGCCCGCGCCGCATTGCAGTTCTACCCTGAATGTCCGGTACCCGCCGGTGCCCGGCGATCCCTGCAGTTGTGCGCTCATGTGTTGTCTGCCTTGAGGTTGCCCTTCATTTCAGTCAGCGCGGCCTGCGTCTCACTGACCAGCCGCGCGACGATCTCGCCCACCGTGGTGAGCTCATTGAACCACGCCACGCTCTGGCCTGCCGCCTCGTAGACGAGAGGTTCGACTTGGTGCGCTTCGATCGCGGCGAGCAGCTCGCCCGTGAGCACATGCTGGTAGGGCATGGGGAGGGGTTTGGGCGCGCCTTCCGCATCCCACTCATCGGACCAGCTGCTTTTTACGACGCGGCAAGGCTTGCCGCTGTGCGCGCGCGTGATGACGGTGTCTTCGCTCTTAGCGGCGAGGATTTTCTTGAGCAGCACGGGCGGCGTTCCGTACTCGCGCGTCGCCAGCCACGCGGTGCCGAGCCACACGCCTTGCGCGCCGAGCGCAAACGCCGCGGCAATCTGGCGCCCGTGGCCTACGCCGCCGGCCGCAAGCACGGGCAACCCGCCCGAAGCCTCCACCACCTGCGGCACGAGCGTGTAGGTCCCGACCGGTCCGGTGTGGCCGCCGGCGTCGTAACCCTGCGCGACGAGGATGTCGATGCCTGCATCGCGCGCGGCCGTTACGTGGCGGGCCGAGCCCACCATCGCAAACGTGGTCTTGCCC
>JANNWA010000038.1:0-2736 GCA_031408275.1 Pseudomonadota bacterium | reverse complement strand
TGCGCACGTCACCGCTCGGTGGCAGGTCGCAGCGCGGCTTGTGTCCGGCATCACAATTTTCCCGTCTCGAGGGGTACGAATCTCACGGCATCCATGGCTGCCTCGGTGTAACCGCGCGGGCCGCGCTCGATCAGCACCAGTTGCTGGGTACCGCGCCCGGCCTGCGGCGTCTTCAGCGGCAGGATCATTCTGCCACCCACCGCCATCTGGTGTAAGAGGGCCTGCGGCACCTGCGGCGCCGCCGCCGCGACGATGATGGAATCGAACGGCGCGGCTTTCTCTATCCCGAGGTTGCCGTCCCCGTGCGTGACGCGCAGGTTGGAAAGCTTCAGGCCGAGGATGTTGCGCCGCGCACGGTCGAGCAGCGCCTGGATGCGCTCGATCGAATAAACCTCGGGCGCCAGCTGCGCCAGCACCGCCGCCTGGTAGCCGCAGCCGGTGCCTACCTCCAGCACGCGGCCTAATCCCCGCCCCCCGGCCCGCAACGCCTCGATCATCTTCGCCACCACGTACGGTTGCGAGATCGTCTGGCCGAGGCCGATCGGCAGGGCGGTGTCCTCGTAGGCGCGGCTGGCCAGCGCCTCCTCGACGAACACGTGGCGCGGCACCGAGGCCATCGCCGAGAGCACGCCCTCGTCGGTGATGCCCTGCTCGCGCAGGCGGTCGACCATGCGCTCGCGCGTGCGCTGCGAGGTCATCCCGATGCCGGCGAGGCGCCGCGCGTCTTTCATGCCCGCTATTTCGCCAGCCAGTCGCGCGCCATCGCGAGCTGGCCGTGGAAGGTGAGGTCGATCTGCAGCGGCGTGACCGAGATGGTCTTGTTCGCCACCGCATGGAAATCCGTCCCGGGCCCGGCGTCCTGCGCGCCGCCGGCTGCGCCGATCCAGTAGATGACCTGGCCGCGCGGATTGGTCGACTTGACCACGGCCTCGGCCTTGTGGCGCTTGCCCAGGCGCGTGATTTCCATGCCGGCGATTTCGGACTCGGGCAGGTCGGGAACGTTGACGTTGAGCAGCACGGGCTGGCGGATGGGATCGCGCTGGAAACGCTCCACCAGCCGCGCCGCGACTCGCCCGGCGGTCGCAAAATTGCGGCCGTCGTGGCTGGCAAGCGAAATCGCGATCGACGGGATGCCGAGCAGGAACCCCTCGGTCGCCGCGGCCACGGTGCCGGAGTAGATCGTGTCGTCGCCCATGTTGGCGCCATGGTTGATGCCCGAGACGATTATGTCGGGCTGGTGTTCGAGAAATCCGGTGACCGCCAGATGCACGCAGTCGGTCGGCGTGCCGTTCACGTAGGAGAACCCGTTGGCTGCTCGCCGCACCATCAGCGGACGGTCGAGCGTGAGCGAGTTCGACGCACCGCTGCGGTCGCGCTCCGGAGCGACCACGATTATCTCGCCCAGCGGGGCGAGGTGCTCGTGGAGCATGGCCAGGCCCGGCGCGAAATAGCCGTCGTCGTTTGAGAGGAGGATGCGCATCAGGGAGTGCCGGGAAAGGAGCCGAAGTCTACCATGAACCGGTACGCACCACGCCCAGCGACGGAGCCGGCGACGCGCACTTAATTCAGAACATTTGTCCGACGAGATCGGCTGTGGGAGCGGCCCGGCGGATATTCTCCATATTTATTTTGTTATAATCGGCAGGACTGACAGGAGATCCCCGCATGGCGACGAGACGCCCCGTCCTACCCACCAGCGCGCAGATGCGCACGCAGGTGCTCAAAGCCATCGCCGAGCGCCTCGCACTTTCCGGCCTCACGCAAAAGGAAGTCGCCGCCCAGCTCGGCCTCGCCCAGCCGCAGGTCAGCGCGCTGATGAACAAGAGAAGCGATGGCTTCAGCCTTGACCGACTGATCGACATCGCCGTACGGGCCGGGCTTTCCGTGCGCCTGTCTATCGCACGGCCCTACCGGAGGGACTGAGCATGACCGACTTCACCGCAGCGCCCTGGCAGACCCTCGCGGTGACCGCGCCGGCGCCGCACGTCCTGTTGGTGACGCTCAACCGCCCCGAGGTCGCCAATGCGCTGAACACGCAGATGGGAATCGAGCTGCGCGACCTCTGGGTCGGCCTCACGCGCGACGCCGGCGACACGCGCTGCGTGGTGTTGACCGGCTCCGGCGGCAAGGCTTTCTGCGCCGGCGGCGACCTGAAAGAGCGCAACGGCATGACGGTCGAAACATGGCAGCGCCAGCACGAGATCTTCGAGGAAGCCTACTGGACGCTGATGGAACTGCCGGTGCCGGTGCTCGCCGCGGTGAACGGCCACGCATACGCGGGCGGCCTCGAGATGGCGCTCGCCTGCGACTTCGCCTACGCGGTGCCCACCGCGCGCTTTGCGCTGACGGAAGTCACCATCGGCATCATGCCCGGCGCCGGCGGCACGCAAAACCTGCCGCGCGCGGTGGGCGAGCGGCGCGCCAAGGAGATCATCCTGACCGGGCGGCCCTTTAGCGCGGCCGAGGCCCTTGAGTGGGGCGTGCTGAACCGCGTCGTCGAGCCCGACCAGCTGCTGGCCGTGGCACTGGAAACCGCGGGGACCATAGCAGCCAACGCCCCGCTCTCGGTCCGTCAGGCCAAGAAGTCCATCCACCTCGGCCTGCAGACGGACCTGCGCACCGGCCTGCGCATCGAAGTAGAGGCGTACAACCGCCTCATCGGCACCGAGGACCGGGTGGAAGGCATTCGCTCGTTCAACGAGAAGAGAAAGCCGCAGTTTCGCGGGAAGTAGCCGC
>JANNWA010000037.1:0-3325 GCA_031408275.1 Pseudomonadota bacterium | reverse complement strand
AACCGAGGATGGCACCTTCGATCCCCACTGGTTTGAAACACCGCATTATCTCGTCGAAACGCTGAAAGCTTTCGGCCCTGACGCCGCTGGAGAGGGCTTCCCGCGACATGGAAAAGGCCCTGAAGCGTGACGATCTCGACGGATGGGCGGAAGCGGACGAGCGGTTCCACCGGCTCCTGGTCAGCATGTGCGGCAACGCCCGGCTGGCCGGTATCGTTTTCAACTACTGGGATCGCGCGCACCGCGCCCGCATGGTGACACTCCGGATGCGGCCGAAGCCCGTCAATTCGACACGTGAGCACCTTGCAATCGTCGCGGCCATCCGCAGGGGCGATGCCGAGGGCGCCGGCGCGTTGTTCCGGGCGCATCGCGAGCGCGCCAGCCGCGAACTGACTGAACTACTGCAACGCCACCGGCTCAACCAACTATGAAAACCACCCACAATATTTGCGTCCTCCCCGGAGACGGCATCGGCGTCGAGGTCATCGACGCCACCCTGGTCCTGCTCGAGAGGCTTCAACAGGGCGCAGGATTCGAGCTGCGTTTTTCGACCCATGCGGCCGGCGCGCTGCACTACAAGTCGGCAGGCGAAGCGCTTCCCGAAGCGACGTTCGAAGCGGCAAAGGCCGCGGATGCGATCCTGTTCGGCGCCATGGGCTGGCCGGAGATCCGCTATCCGGACGGCACTGAGATTGCCCCTCAGCTCGACCTGCGCTTCCGCCTCGAGCTCTTCGCAGGCGTGCGGCCGGCGCGGATGATCCCGGGCGTCACGCCGATCCTTGCCGATCCGCGCGCAAAGGACATCGACCTGGTGCTGATCCGCGAATCGACCGAAGGGCTGTTTGCTTCGCGGGGCAAGGGGGTGGTCATCGACGACCGCGAGGCGCGCGACACCAGGTCATCACCCGTGCCGGTTCGGAGCGGGTGCACGAGTTCGCGTTCCGGCTGGCTGAAAGACGCAAGACGCGCGGCAAGCCGGGCCGGGTGACGTGCGTGGACAAGGCAAACGTGTTCGTGTCGATGGCGTTCTTTCGCAAGGTGTTCGATGAAGTGGCGTCGCGCCATCCGGGGATCGCGGCGGACCACCACTATGTGGATGCGACCGCCTTGGACCTGGTGCGCAAGCCGTGGAGTTTCGACGTCATGGTCACCGAGAACATGTACGGCGACATCCTGTCCGACCAGGCGGCGGCGCTGATCGGCGGGATGGGCATGGCGCCTTCCGCTGACGTAGGCCACGATCATGGCCTGTTCCAGCCCTGCCACGGCTCCGCGCCGGACATTGCGGGGCAGGGCAAAGCCAATCCGACCGCAACCATCCTCTCCGCGGCAATGATGCTCGACTGGCTGGCGGAGCGCTCGGGCAACGAGGCATTGGCGACTGCGGCCGGCAAGCTCGAGCGCGCCGTCGACGCGGTGTTTGCTTCCGGCCGCGTGCGCCCCTACGAACTCGGCGGAAAGGACGGCACGGCGGCAATCCGTGACGCGGTCCTTTCCAACCTCTAACCATGAAGAAGCTGCGCGTTGCGGTTGCCGGCGCCGGATACTTCTGCCAGTTCCAGCTCGACGGCTGGCGGCGGATTCCGGGCATCGAGATCGTCGCGATCTGCAATCGCGATGTTGCGAAGGCCCAGGCGCTGGCGGCACGCTTCGGCATACCGAAGGTGTTTGGCTCGGTCGCCTCGATGCTCGAGGGCTGCGAGGCCGATATCCTGGATATCGTGACGCCTCCGGCCACGCACCGTGAGTACGTTGGGGAGGCCGCCCGCCGCGGCATTGCGACGATCTGCCAGAAGCCGTTCGGCAACACTCATGCCGAAGCGCTGGCCGTCGCGGGAGTCGCTGAGGCCGCGGGAATTCCACTAGCCGTCCACGAGAACTTCCGCTTCATGCCGCATTTCCGCGAGATGAAACGCCTGCTGGATGAAGGGCGCTTCGGCGACGTGCACTCGATCTCGTTCCGGCTGCGTCCCGGGGACGGCCAAGGGCCGGACGCCTATCTGGCCCGCCAGGGATACTTCCAGGGCATGCCGCGTTTTCTGGTCTTCGAGACGGCGATCCACCTGGTCGACACGTTCCGCTACCTTGTGGGCGAAGTGAGCGCCGTGACTGCCCGCCTGCGCCGTATCAACCCGGTCATTGCCGGCGAAGACGCGGGCTACATCGTGTTCGAGTTCGCCAACGGCGCCACGGGCCTCTTCGACGGCAACCGGCTGAACGACCACATCGCGGCGAACCCGCGCCGCACCATGGGCGAATGCTGGCTCGAGGGATCGGGCGGCGTGATGCGCCTCGACGGCGACGCGCGCCTGTGGTGGAAGCCGCACCAGAAGGACGAGACCGAACACCATTACGACCGCGGCCGCGATGACACGTTCGGCGGTGGCGCGTGCGACGCGCTGCAGGCGCACTTCGTGCGCCACTTGCGCGAGGGAGCGCCCCTGGAAAACAGCGGCACGGCCTATCTCGCAAACATGCTCATCCAGGAAGCGGTCTATGCCTCGAACGCGGAAGGCCGCCGTATTGAAATTTCCGTTCCAAAACCACGTTAGCCAAGAACAGGAGGATTGACCATGCTTCGCAGGACATTTCTGGCATTCGCCGTTGCATCCGCGTTCGCAGGCGCCGCGCAGGCGCAGACCGTGCTCAAGTTCAGCCACACCGACCAACCGGGCGGAGCGCGCCAGGCCGCCGCAACCATGTTCGGGCAGAAGGTCGAGCAATACACCCAGGGCCGTTACAAGGTGCAGGTGTTCCCGGCGGGCCAGCTCGCCAATGACCCCAAGGCCGTCGAGCAGCTGCAACTGGGCGGCGTGGATTTCACCGTAACGTCGACCGGCACGTACGCGACGCACCTTGCGCCGCTCAACCTTACGATGCTGCCGTTCATCGTCGATTCCTACGATCAGGGGTGGAAGCTCTACGACGAGTCAAAGTGGCTGCAGGCCCAGTTCGCGAAGGCGCCTGAAAAGGGCTTTCGCTTCCTTGCGACCTGGGAAGCGGGATTCCGCAACATGACCACGCGCGAGCCGCTGAACTCTCCGGCCGACGCGAAGGGAAAGAAGCTGCGCACGTTCCCCAATGAAATGATGCGCTGGACACTGGAGGCGGTGGGCTTCTCCGTGCAGATCATGCCGCTGCCCGAGGTCTACCTGGCGATCCAGCAGGGCGCGGTCAGCGGGCAGGAGAACCCGATCGACACCATCTACGCGAACAAGTTCTACGAAGTCGCGAAGAACGTTACGCTCACCCAGCACGTCTACAGCCCGATTCCGCTCGCGGTGTCGGAAAAGACCTGGCAGAAGTTCTCGGCCGCGGATCGCAT
>JANNWA010000036.1:0-3730 GCA_031408275.1 Pseudomonadota bacterium | reverse complement strand
CGCTCTTGTCCTGCATCCAGCGGTCCCACTCGTCGCGGGTCTTGGTGGCGAAGGTCTCCTCGAGGAACTTCCTGACCGGCGCCTGCGCCTCGCCCGCGGGCTTGCGGCAGAGTTCGATGAGGTCGGGGCGGCCGAGGGCGTTGAGCAGGTTCGCGACGAAATTCATCTCCGATCCGGACAGCACCACGTACTTGTCGTCTGACGTGCGGTACACGTTGTAGAACGCGGCGCCGCCGTGCAGGCGCTCTTCGGCCAGGACCGGGGCGCGGTCTTGCGCGACCACCGAGCCGAGGATATGCGGTGTCCACGACATCAGCGCAACGCCCATCGCCATGTCGATGCAGTCGCCCTGGCCGGTCGTCTGGCGCCGCAGAAGCGCCATCAGGATGGCGATGAGCGCGGCAGAGGCGAGCGCTATGTCCGCCACCGGCATGGTCGGCAGGGAAGGTGCACGCCCGTCGTAACGGCCAAGGCTCAGCACGCCCGTGAGTGCCTGGGCGCCTACGTCGTGGGACGGACGTTGCGAGATCGGGCCGGATTGCCCGAACGCCGACAGCGAGCAGAACACGATCCGCGGCGCGCGGGCCTTCACCGCCTCGTAGCCCAGCCCGAGCCGCTCCATCACGCCGGGGCGAAACGAGTCGATGATCACGTCGCTGGTTTCGGCGAGCTGCATGAAGATCTCGCGACCCTCCTCGCACTTCAGGTCGAGCGTCATCGACAGCTTGCCGCGCTGGGTATTGCGGAAGTACGGCGTGTGGCCTCCGATTTTCGGGCCGAGGTTCCGGGTGGGCTCACCTTCGTGGCTTTCGATCTTGATCACCTCCGCGCCATGGTCGGCCATGGTGAGCCCGATCCACGGGCCGGGCAGGAAGCGGGACAGGTCGAGCACGCGGATGCCATCGAGTTTCATCAAAATCCTTATTGGGTGGCGGAAGAGAGTGGGAGTCGAACCCACACAGGGACATCAGATGGCCCACACCGGGTTTGAAGTCCGGCCGCCCCACCGGGAGCGATTCCCTTCCTTACAGGTGCAACGCGCTGCAAGTTTACCTCCATCCGACGCGTCCCGGATTCAGGGGCGGATCGACGCGGCAGCGGATTTCGCGGCGTGCACGCCTTCCGCTACTGCATGCGTGAGCAGTCCGCCGTAACCGGAACGCACGGCACCCGCCGCGAACAATCCGGGCACCGCCGTGCGCAGGTCGGCGTCGGTCAGTAGGCACCCGCCGGTACCGCGCAACACGGCGTCCGGCACGAATTCGCAGACGGGTTCGAGCCCCACGTAGGCGAAAAACCCCGCGCAGGGGATCTCCGCCGCTTCCGTTTCCCCGTGCCTGCGCACGCGCACCGCCTTCACCGCGTCATCGCCCAGCACGGCTTCGACCAAGGTGCGCCAGTGGACAGTGATGTTCGGACGGGTCGGGATGCGGTCCGCGAGATGCCGCTGCGCCCTGAAAGTTTCGCCGCGATGCACGAGGTGCACCTGTGTGGCGTATTCGGCCAGCACCAGCGCTTCCTGAAGCGCGGAGTCCCCGCCGCCGACTACGACCACTTCGCGGCCCTTGTAGAACGGCCCGTCGCAGTCGGCGCAGTGCGAGACGCCCTTGTCCTCGAATTCAGCCTCACCCGGGACCCCGAGCCGCCGGAGCCGCGCACCGGAAGCAATGATGACGGCCCGCGCGCGATGCAAGCCTGCGTCGCTCTTCACCGCCAGCGTGCGGTTCTCCGACGCGATTGATTGTGCAGTGGCCGCGACCTGCTCCCCGCCAAGCTTGCGCACCTTCAGCATGAGGCCCGCCGCGAGGTCCACACCGGAACCCCCGATCTCGCCGTCGAGTTCGTTGACGTTGGTCACGAGGCCGCCGTAGAGGAGGGCCTCCAGGGTCAGCGTGGACAAACCGATTTCCAGTGCCTGCCTGGCGGCGCTCAGCCCGGTGATGCCGGTGCCGATGACGATGATGTCGTGGATTTTCGATTGGGGGTTCGACATGGAAGGGTTCTATCGCGAGGATGGGTTCTGCAACTGCTGCGCGGGGGCCGGGCCCAGGACAGTCGCGAAGTCCTTGCGCATCGTGCGCACATCGCCGATCCGTTGGGTGATGCCCAGCCGGTCCAGGCACTCGAGGATCAGGATCGCGCGCGTGCGCCCGATGTCGGTGTGGTCGCGGACCTGCGCTGCGCTGAAACGGCCGTCCGGCGCTGCGCGAAAGACGGCGTCCGCGATCGCGGCGAACCGCGCGAGCGTGCCGCGCAGGTAGAAGCGGTCCGGCGTGACCGCAACGAGTTCGCCGGTCTTAGCCTTGCGATGCAGGAAGTCCTTCAGCAGCGGCTCCTTGGCCCGCAGGGCGGCGGCGAGTTCCGCAATCGTCAGCCCGCCGAATCCCGCGGCTTCGAGCACCGGCAGGACCTGCTGCCACAGCTTCTCGTCCGCAGGGTTGGCCGTGGCCACATGCCGGGGCAGGCGCGCGATCGAACCGGACAATTCGACCTGCTTCGAATCGCCGAGCAGGCGCAGCAGCGCTGCAAACGTTTCAGCGCCCAATTGCGGCGCGCATTCCGCGCGCAGCGCGGCTACCTCCATGCCGAGCGCGCGTGGCGTCTCTGCGTGAAAACGGGCCAGCGCTTCGCGCACGCCGGCCTGGATCGATTTGACCGCGCCGCGGGGCAGGGCGGTGCGCGGCTCCTTGCCGACGACGGCCAGGTCGTTGCTCTTCACGAGGCCGGCCAGGCGATCGTCATCCAGGTTGAAGATGCGCGCGAACCAGGCGAGGTTCACGCCCGCGGGTGAGCAATCGAGCAGGGTTGCCAGCGCCGCTGCCGGGTCGGGGGCCTCGAGCGCCTGCAGTTGGGCGGCGCGCAACTGCGGATCGCGGCGGCGCCGCGGCGCGAAAGGGTCGATCACGACGCCTCCGCCGATCGTGCGCAGCGCCGACTGGTCGCGGAGGATGAAGCGGTCGCCGCTCAGCGCCGGCAAGGGCTTGTCGACGATCAGTTGCGCCAGCGCCGATTCGCCCGGCCGGATTTCCCCGCCCCGGCGCAGGGACACCCTTGCAGTCACGTCCCTGGCGCCATGATGCAGGTGCACCGGTGTCCAGTGCTTGAGGGGCCGCGTCTCCGACCCGAGCAACTGCAGGCGGACATCGAGGCGCTCGGCCGGCGCGTGCAGGGCAGGGGAGACCACCCAGTCGCCGCGGGCCGCATCGGCGACTTCGATGCCGGTCAGGTTCAGGGCGCAGCGCTCTCCAGCGACCGCCGCTGCCGCCCCTTTGCCGTCCTTCTGCAGGCCGCGGACGCGGACTTCGATTCCCGAGGGAGACAGCACCAGCTTGTCGCCCACGGCCACCGCACCCGCGAACACCGTGCCCGTGGCCACGGTGCCGCTGCCCGCCACGCTGAATACGCGGTCGACGGCGAAACGGAAATGCCGCCCGTCCTTGCCGCGGCGGGCGATGGCCCGCGCAGCGTCCGCCAGGGTTGAGCGCACCCCGGCGATGCCGGCGCCGGAGAGGGCCGAGACCGGCAGGACGTCGACGGATGCGAGCCGTGTTGCGGAGAGCAGATCCTTTACGCTGGCGGCGACTTCGGCCACACGCTGTGGCGAAACACGGTCGGTCTTGGTGATGACGGCCATGCCTTGCGCGACCGACAGGAGGTCGACGATGTGGAGGTGCTCGACGGTTTGCGGCATCACGCCGTCGTCGGCGGCCACGACAAGCATCACGTAGTC
>JANNWA010000035.1:0-3095 GCA_031408275.1 Pseudomonadota bacterium | reverse complement strand
TGCCGGTGGAGCATTGGCTGGCAGGCCGGCTGGCGCGGCGGCTGTATGCGTTGCGCCTCGAGGCGCCCTCTTTGTGCCTCGGCCCGGACGGCAAGGTGCTGGTGGTGGTTCGGGAAGACGGCGCGTCCTGGTCGCTCGACGCTTTCAGCTGTTCGCTCCAGCCCCGATGGCCACTTCAAATTCCCCCACCTGTGGCCACTTCAAATTCCCCCAGTGGCGAAGACAGGAACGTGTTGATTGTTGCTCGGAATCCTCTGGTCGTGCAAGGCGGCGGCGGAGAGGCGGCGGCGCAGGGTTATCCACGGCGGCGCCCGCTGCCCCTCACAGGCACGGGCGGGCGCCGCGGTGGAGAACCCGTGTTCATTGCGAGTCCGTTGGATTTGGAGGGTTTGATTTCTACAACCTGTCGATGGCTACGCGCGGTCCTCGACGGTTGCCAGACGGTTAGCAGCCTCTTTGAGCCGGTAGCTTCTACCCTTGAATTCCAGTAGCACGCTGCGGTGCATGAGGCGATCGAGGATGGTGCTGGCGAGGGCGGAATCGCCCAGATACTTGTCCCAGTCGGCGATGATGCGATTTGAAGTGATGAGGGTGCTGCGTCGTAGCTTGTAGCGTTTGTGTACGAGCGCCTGTAGTTGGTCGGTACTTTCCTGGGCGATGCGTCTGGTCATGAACAGATCGTCGAGCACGAGCAGATCGGCGTCGATGGCGGGCTTGATGAGTTTGCGTTTCTCAAGCGCCGATGCGCTCACCAGCTCGCCCAGCAGTTCGTCGGCCTCGGTGTACAAGACGCGCAGCCCGGAGCGCACCGCCGAATAGGCGATCGCCTTGGCCGCGTGGCTCTTGCCGGTGCCGGGCGGGCCGATCAGGATGGCGTTGTCGCCCTCGGCGATGAACTTCAGCGCGTTCAGCTCGAAGCAAGCGCGCTTGGGGATCTTGGGGTTGTAGCCCCAGTCGAACTCGATGAGCGAAGCGCGTTCATTCAGGCCGCTGAGCTGATAGCGTCGCTCCAGGAGCCGGGACTGCCTGCGATCGAGTTCGTCCTGCAGGACCGCCGAGAAGGTCTCCAGAAACGTCAGATTGGCCGCCTGCGCCTCGATCATGCGCGTCTCGAGCGTGGCGCGCACGCCCGACAGACGCAACTGTTTGAGGGCCTTTTCGATTTCCATCATGCTCATGCTCATTGCTCGGGTTCTCCTGGTGTGGTGGTGCTGGGATGTTGACTACGCACGCGAGCGTCGAAGAATTCGCCATACACGGCGCTCTCGCGAATGAGTTCATGCTGCTGGGTCAGAGGCGAGGCGCTGTGATCGAGCGCCAGTTGCTGCTGCGGCGCATCGAGTCGCGCGAGCGCGCGGGCGAGCAGTTGATCGGCGATCGCGCGCACGCTCTTGTAGGAGCGGATGCCACTGTGCAGGGCGAGCCCCGCGGCTTGCTCCAGGATCGAGGCCGGATAGCGAGCGCCCAAGCCCACGATGCCCCACATGCTCTTTTGCGCCTCGCGTCCGCGCTGCTCGAAGAGCCCCCGGCACAGCTCATGGGTCTGGGGGCCGAGTCCCTCGGCGCGTGCGAGGATCTTGTGCGTCTGTCGGGAAGGATTGAACACGCGCTCGGCATCGGGCAGCTTGACCTCGCCCTTGTGAGCCGCGAGCGTATGACGCCGAATGAGTTCGAGCGTGCGTACGTCGCGGATTTCAAGCTCGTGCTCGTAGCGGCGAATCAGCACCTCCGAGCCAATCGGTGCCGGACGCGCCGCATACCAAGCGTTGCCCACTTGAATGGTGGTGTCGTCGCCCACTGTGCGCGTGCCTTCCTCGAAGTACCGCATGCCCTCCCGCGGCAGGGCCTTGAGGTGCGCGCGTTCCTCCTGGAACATCTCCTCGACTTGGCGCTTGGCCCGGCCGTGGATGCGCAGCGCCGCCCACTTCTCCTCCCAGTGCATCAGATAGGCGTTTTGCGCTTCGATCGACTCAAACCGCCGGCCTTTGAGCGCGGTGGCCTGGGTGTGCTGAATCGCGTTCTCCACGGTTCCCTTGCGATTGGGATCGCGCACGCGCGCCGGATCGGCCACCACGCCGTAGTGCGCGAGCATCGCGCCATAGAGGCGATTGAGCTGCGGCTCGTAGAGGTCCGGGGTGATCACACCCTCTTTGAGATTGTCCAGGACCACGTACTGCGGGCAGCCACCAAAGTAGCGAAACGCCTGCTCGTGCAGCCGTGCCCACACTTCGCTGCTCGATTTCCACACCACCTGGCGATACGAGCGACGCGAGTAACGCAGCGTCATCACAAACAGCCTGGGCTTGCGGTAGCGGCCGCTGCCCGGATGCAGCGTCGGCGCGCCTTCGCCGTAATCGACCTGCGCCTCCTCCCCGGGCAGGAACTCCAGGCGGTCGAACTGCTCGGGCTCGCGCCTGCGCAGCGCCCGGCAAAAACGCTTGACGCTGTTATAGCGCTGCGCGAACCCGAACCGATCCACCAGCTCCTGGTAGATGGCCATCGCGTTGCGGCCAAGGAGCACCTGCGCCTCGATCCATTCGCGATGCGCTTCGCACGCCGAGCGCGCGTGCGCCGGCAGCCTTTGGCCCGAAAGCGCCGATCCGCCGGCCTCGCCAGCCGGTGGCCGGGGTGGGGGAATTTGACTCCCCGGCCACCGGCGCGAGGCCCATCGCGCGCACAAGTGTGCGGATCGTCTTGCGATCGACGCCCGTCTTGCGACTGATTTCGCGATGAGACACTTCGCGCTGAATCAGCGTGAGAACGCTACTCTTTTGATGCGGCTTCAAGACATTCACCCCTCTACCCCCTCTTGCCATCAAAAGGGGGCGATCATGTCCTGTCGTCGCCGCCGCGAAGCCCGCCGGCGTTTACGCCGTCGCTACGCCCTCAGGTGGGGGAATTTGAAGTGGCCACAGGTGGGGGAATTTGGGTGGCCGCCGGGGATTGTAAATACTTCGTTTAACGTTCGCGGCGAACCAATCGTCTGCTCACCGGAGGATAGCTTTCGGTGTTTCATGCGAACAGCAATTGACGTCCTTGTCATTGAAGACTTCATTTTGTTGAAGCACGAGCAATCTGATACGACTAACGAAGAG
>JANNWA010000034.1:0-8764 GCA_031408275.1 Pseudomonadota bacterium | reverse complement strand
GGGCGAGCTTCTTCAGCCGCTCCTCGAATTGCCGCTCGACCTCGTCGACCGGCACCGACATGGACAGGCTCCGTTCAAGGGAGCTTGGTGTTGCAAGATTTGCCGCCATTGCGCTGTTCCTTACTTACGAAGTGTTCGCCGAAGACCAATGTGGTGCGAAGGAAGGGACTCGAACCCCCACGCCGTTAGGCGCTGGAACCTAAATCCAGTGCGTCTACCAATTCCGCCACCCTCGCAGGGGGACCTACCGGACCGCATGAACAAGATTGCATCACACGCGACAATACCTTTGGTAGCACACATAATTATACCTCAGCCAACGTCCCCTCCCGTCCGCGACGTGGGCGGAAAACCCTTAAAAATCACGCCCGTGTCAGCAGGCCACTACGAAAACTTCCCGGTCGCTTCGCTGCTCCTGCCGGCGCGCCTCCGGGAGCCCGTCGGCGTCATTTACCGCTTCGCCCGCAGCGCCGACGATTTCGCCGACGAAGGCGACGCACCGGCCGCGGAACGCCTGGCCAGCCTTGAAGCGTACCGCGCCCAGCTCGACCGCATAGCCACGAACAGGGCCCCGGAAACGCCCCTGTTCGAAGACGTTGCAAGAATCGTGCGCGACCACGCCCTGCCGCTGGCTCCTTTCTACGACCTGCTCTCGGCGTTTTCCCAGGATGTCGTGAAGACCAGGTACGCCGACTTCGACGAACTGCTCGACTACTGCCGGCGCTCGGCCAACCCGGTCGGCCGGCTCATGCTGCACCTTTTCGGCGTGGCCGATGAGCGCAACGTTGCGCGGTCGGATGCGATCTGCAGCGCGCTGCAGCTGATCAATTTCTGGCAGGACGTGGCGATCGACTGGCAAAAGGACCGCGTCTACCTGCCGCAGGACGAACTGGCGCATTTCGGCGTGAATGAGGCGCAGATCGCCGCCCAGCTCACCGATGCGCCCTGGCGGGAACTGATCACGTTCCAGATCGACCGCACCCGTTCCATGATGGGGACCGGCGCGCCCCTCGGCGGCACCCTAACGGGGCGGTTCGGCATGGAGATCCGCATCACCGTCAACGGGGGCCTCGCGATCCTCGACAAGCTCGAAGCGGCGAACTGCGATATGTTCCGCCACCGGCCGGTGCTCAAGTGGCACGATTGGCCCTTCCTCTTCCTGCGCGCGCTATGACGCCCGACCAATACTGCAAGGACAAGGCCGCCTCGAGCGGGTCTTCGTTCTACTACTCGTTCCTGTTCCTGCCGCCGGAACGCCGCCGCGCGATCACCGCGCTGTACGCGTTCTGCCGCGAGGTGGACGACGTCGTGGACGAGATCGAGGACCAGCAGGTCGCGCGCACCAAGCTCGCGTGGTGGCGCAACGAAGTCGAGAATCTCTTTGCCGGCAAGCCGCAGCATCCGGTCACGCGCGCCCTCGAACCCGCCCTCGAACCTTTCGGGATCAGCCAGGTCCGCCTGAACGAGATCATCGACGGCATGCAGATGGACCTCGACCAGTCCCGGTACCTCGATTTCAAGGGGCTCGAAAAGTACTGCTATCACGTGGCAGGCGTGGTGGGCCTCTTGGCCGCCGGGATCTTCGGCTACCGCAACCTGCGGACGCTTGAGTACGCGAAGGAACTCGGCATCGCCTTCCAGCTCACCAACATCATCCGCGACGTCGGCGACGACGCGCGCCGCAACCGCATCTACCTGCCGATGGACGAGCTGAAGAAATTCGAAGTGCCCGCCTCCGACATCCTCAACGCGCGCTACAGCGACAATTTCGCGCAGCTGATGCGCTACCAGGCCGACCGGGCGCGCGCGTTCTATACCTCCGCTTTCGCCGCCCTGCCTGCCGAAGACCGCCGCGAGCAGCGCGCCGGGCTCATCATGGCGGCGATCTACGGCGCGGTACTGGACGAAGTCGAGGCCGACGGCTTTAAGGTGCTGACGCAGCGCACTTCGCTCACGCCCGTGCGCAAGCTCTGGATCGCGGTCCGCACGTGGCTGAGAACGTAGCGGTCGTTGGGGCCGGTTATGCCGGTTTGTCCGCGGCTGTCTCGCTCGCGCAGCGCGGAATACCCGTCACCGTATTCGAAAGCGGACCGGTGCCCGGCGGTCGCGCGCGGCGCGTGACCACTGGCGGGCGCACTCTCGACAATGGACAGCACATCCTCGTCGGCGCCTATACGGCCCTGCTCGGGATGATGCGAACGGTCGGCGCGGCTCCGGACAAACTGCTGTTGCGATTGCCGCTTGAACTGCGCTATGCGCAAGGCTTTCGCATGCGTGCGCCCGCCCTGCCCGCGCCGCTGCACCTCGCCGTCGCGCTCATGACTGCGACGGGACTCGGATGGGGCGAGCGCTTCGGCGCCGTGGCCTTCATGCAGTCGATGAAGCGAAAGCGCTTTCGCGTCGAAGGCCACGTCAGCGTCGCCACGCTGCTCGAAGCGCACGGGCAGGCCGGCACGATCGGTCGCTACCTGTGGTTTCCGCTGTGCATCTCGGCGCTGAACACGCTGCCGCAGCTCGCCTCCGCCAACGCATTCCTGGCCGTGCTGCGCGACAGCCTCGGCGGGCCGCGCGCTGCGAGCGAGTTGCTGATCCCGAAGGTCGACCTGACCGAACTCTTTCCAGCGCCGGCCGCCGCGTGGTTGTCTGCGCACGGAGGGGAGGTCCGCTGCGGCTCGCCGGTACGCGACCTCGACACACTGAGGAGAGAGTTCGGCCACGTTATCGTCGCGGTCGGACCGCACCAACTCGAGCCGCTGCTGCCTGGGCTGGCGGGCGGCTACACGTACCAGCCGATCTACACGGTCTACCTGAAGTTTCCGGCGCAGGTGAAGCTCGACCTGCCGATGCTGGGATTGTCCGAGGGAATCGTGCAATGGGTATTCGATCGCGGACAGTTGGGCGGGGAAACGGGGCTGCTCGCCTGCGTGATCAGCGCACAGGGCGACCACCAGCAGATGGAGCAGGACGAACTCGCCGCCAAGTGCCACCGCGAGTTGTCGTCCGCGCTGGGCGAACTGCCGAAACCCGAATGGACCCAGGTGATCGCGGAAAAGCGCGCAACGATCACCTGCTCGCCCGGCATCAAGCGCTTCGGTCCCGGCACCTCACTGCCGAATGTCTTCCTCGCGGGCGACTACACCGATCCGGATTATCCACCGACGCTGGAGGCTGCTGTGCTGAGCGGAATCAGGGCGGCGCAGCAGGTGTACTGAAGATTCAGCCGGGCTGACGTGTAGCTATGCGACGCGCGAAGCGTATCCGAACAAAAGTCAGGCAACAACCCGGAACAGCGTTCGCGGTTCGAGCGAGGCGAGTGCTAACAACAGGGCCGGAACCAATGGCCTAAGGGACTCGATACGATTGCTCTTGGCGACGAGGACAGCGACGGCGATTGGAAGCATCTTGAGATTCTGCTGGTATTGTAGGTTTTGGTCCGCAGTTACAAATACTTCGAACGCATCGACCGCACGGCGCAATAGTTCGCCATTCTTAAGCGCTGACCAGCCCATCTCCTGGACGCTGCGAACGGCGTGCTGGGGCAGTTCGTCGCGCAATTCGATCGGGAGAGACTCGTCAAGCAGGATGCGCATCGGGGACCAGCGCTTCCCGCGCCAGCTCTAGCGCGGCGACAGCTTGCTCCCTTGATACAGACGGGAATGACTGCAGGAACTGATCAAGGGAGTCGCCAGCTTCGAGGTAGTCAAACAGGTTCTTTACGGGAACTCGGGTGCCGAAGAACACCGGCACCCCACCCTGAATCTCAGGATCGCAGTGAACAATTGGTTGTGCCATTGGTGACCTCCTGCTGGATTTCGAAATATTACCCTAGACGCCGATCGTGGTACGCATCGTTTGAGCTCAGGTAGCGGGGGAGTGTCCTGATTTCTGTGTTTGAGGCTTGAATGACTTTCGCTAGGTGGCGGCGTTCCTCAGCATCTGAATTCGAGGCCCGCTATTTCCAACAGATGTACCTGTACCAGTACACAAACTGACAGAACATCCGCTCCTGCTCTATACTTCACAAAACAAATCTTCTGGATTCTGGACTATAGCTCCCTCAGCTTCCCCACCGCCTGGTCCACCCGCTCCACCGCGATGACCTCCAGCCCCGCGACTTTCCCCTTCGGCATATTGGCCTTGGGCACGATGGCCCGCGTAAACCCAAGCTTCGCCGCCTCCTTCAACCGATCCTGCCCGCGCGGCGCAGGACGCACTTCCCCAGCCAGCCCCACTTCACCGAACGCGATCACCTTGCCGGGAATCGGCCGGTCGGTAAGCGAGGACACGATCGCGAGCATCACGGCGAGGTCCGCCGCAGGCTCGCCGATGCGCACGCCGCCCACCGCGTTCACGAACACGTCCTGGTCGTAGCACGCGATGCCGGCGTGGCGGTGCAGCACCGCGAGCAGCATCGCCAGCCGGTTTTGCTCGAGACCCACCGACAACCGGCGCGGGTTCGGCGCGTGCGCGGCATCGACCAGCGCCTGGATCTCCACGAGCAGCGGGCGGGTACCTTCCAGCGTCGCGAGCACGCACGAACCCGCCACGTCCTTCTCGTGGTGCGAGAGGAACAGGGCGGAAGGGTTCGATACGCCGCGCAGGCCCTTCTCGGTCATGGCGAACACGCCCAGCTCGTTGACCGCCCCGAAGCGGTTCTTGATCGCGCGGATGAGGCGGAAGCTCGAATTCGGGTCGCCCTCGAAATACAGCACGGTATCGACGATGTGCTCGAGCACGCGCGGACCGGCGATGGCGCCCTCCTTCGTCACGTGACCGATGATGATGAGCGCCGTGCCGCTCGACTTCGCCTGGCGCGTGAGTTGCGCCGCGCATTCGCGCACCTGCGCTACCGACCCCGGCGCCGAAGTCAGCGCCTCCGAATACAGCGTCTGGATCGAATCGATGACCGCGACCTGGGGCTTGGCGGCATCCAGGGCCGCGGCGATGCGCTCGAGCTGGATCTCCGCGATCAGCTCGACCTCGCCCGCATCGAGCGCAAGACGCGAGGCGCGCAGCGCGACCTGCTCGGCCGACTCCTCGCCCGACACATACAGCGTCTTGTGCCGCGGCGCGATCGCAGCCAGCGCCTGCAGGAACAGGGTCGACTTGCCGATGCCCGGATCGCCGCCGATCAGCACCACCTGCCCGGACACGAGGCCTCCGCCCAGCACGCGGTCGAGTTCGCCTATCCCAGTGGGGAGGCGTTCCACTTCGCGCGTCGCGATGCGGTTGAGCGGGACGGGCTTCGTGGCCGGCGCGGTACCGCTTCCCGCCAGTGCGGAGTAGCGATGAGTGGAAGGCTTTCCTTCGGCCGCGGTTTCCTGCAGCGTGTTGCCCGCACCGCAGGACGGGCAGATGCCGAACCATTGCAGGGCACTTGCCCCGCATTCGCTGCAGATGTAGACCGACCGCGCCCGGGCCACTAGGGCACTTCCACCACCGGGACACGCGCCGCGAGCCCGCACAGCAGTTCGTAGGACAGCGTGCCGGCGGACGCCGCGACCTCGTCGGCCGACAAGCCTTCCCCCCACATCGTCACCGGTGTGCCGATATACGCCTCGGGTACCGTGGTCAGGTCCACGCAGATCATGTCCATCGATACCCGGCCCACCGTGCGCGTGCGCTGCCCGCCGACCAGCACCGGCGTGCCCGAAGGCGCAAGGCGCGGATAGCCGTCCGCATAGCCGCAGGCGACCACGCCGATAGTCATCTCCTCGGTCGCCTCGAAAGAAAAACCGTAGCCCACGCGCTCGCCGGGCTGCAGGTTCTGCAGCGCAATGACTTCCGTCGTCAGGGTCATCACCGGCTCGAGACCGAGGCCCTCGGCGCTCTGGTCCTGCGCGGTGAAATCCCCGGAGTTGAACCCAAACGGCGAGCAGCCGTACAGCATGATTCCGGGCCGCACCCAGTCCGCGTGCGATTCCGGATAGCGCAGCACGGCGGCCGAATTGGCCAGGCAGCGCGGCCCCTGCATCGGTTGCGTGAGGCTGTTGAACCACTCGAGCTGCCCCGCGACGCCAGCGTCCCCGTCGGCATCGGCGAAATGCGTCATCAGGGTGACGGAGCTGACCTGCGCATGGTTGTGCAGGGCGTTCCACGCGATGCGCACGTTATCGACAGTGAAGCCCAGCCGGTTCATCCCGCTGTTGACCTTGAGGTAGGCGTCGATCGGCTTGGCGAGCGGCGTTTTTTCCAGTATTTCGATCTGCTCGATGTTGTGCACGACCGGCGTCAAGTCGTACTCGCACAGCAGCGCCACGTCCTGCGGCTTGAAGAACCCCTCCAGCAGCAGGATCGGCTTCTTCACGCCCTGCAGCCGCAGGCGGATCGCCTCCTCGAAGTCGAGCATCGCGTAGCCGTCGGCGTCCTGCAGCGCGCGCGCCGCCGCCACCAGCCCGTGGCCGTAGGCGTTGGCCTTCACTACAGCCCACACCTTCGATTGGGGGGCGCGTTCGCGGGCGAGGGCCAGGTTATGCGCGAGGGCCGACGCCTTGATGGTTGCGAGTATGGGACGCGGCATCGCCTAGTGGACCGCGCTTGCGCGCAGCCTTTCCTTGGCGAATTCGATGAACGTGTTGGCCAGCCGGCTGCGGAAGCGCTCCTTGGGGTACACGACCGAGAGCTTGCGCATCAGGCGCGGCGCGAGCGGCATGGCCGCGAGCTGGCCGAGCCGGATTTCCTTGGCGACCGTCGAGCGCGACATGATGGCAAATCCCAATCCGGTGCTCACCAGCCCCTTGATCGCCTCCGGGCTGCCGAGCTCCATCACGGTATCGAGGCTGTCGGGCGCAATGCCCGCGGCCCGGAAATAGTGGTCCGTCACCTCGCGCGTGCCCGAACCCGGCTCCCTGCTGATGAACGCGTGCTTGAGCAGTTCCCCGGGCTTGACCGAGGCGAGCCTGGCCAGCGGGTGCGTGGGCGCGCACAGCACCTGCAATTCATCGTCAGCACAGAAATCCGACACCAGCGCCGGGAGGTGCGACGGCACCTCGATGAATCCGAGGTCCAGCGTGTGCTCCGCGACGCGGCTTTCGACCGTTTCCGAATTGGCCACGACCAGGCGCGGCAGCACCTTGGGATGGCGCGCGCGGAATTCACCCAGCACCTGGGGCAGCAGGAACTCGGCGATCGTCATGCTGGCGCCGATGAGGAGCGCTCCCGCCACCTCTCCGGTCAACTCCTTGACGCGCGTGTCGAGCTCCGCGGACAGGCCGAGGATGCGCTCTGCGTAGTCGAGCACGATATCGCCGGCGGGGGTCAGCGCGATGCGGCCGTGACCGCGGTCGAACAGGCGCGTATTGAAATGCTCCTCGAGCTGCTTGATCTGAAAGGTGACCGCGGGCTGCGTCATGAACAATGCCTCCGCCGCCTTCGTGAACGAGAGCTGCCTGGCCACCGCATGGAACACCTGGAGCCGCCGATCCGCCATCTGTTGAATACCCTGACACTGGTTGTGGCTTATTCAAGCATAAATCACACTTGAAGCATACCTTATGGGCGCACCCCATTGGATTCAAAAGCGATTCTTTCGCCGAGGCGTGCTATAAAGCCGCCTGCATGACCAAGGAGAACGACCGGAAACGCCCAAGAGCGGCCGGCACCCAATTCCCAAGATGAATATCGGGTTTTACATCATCATGGCGGCGCAGTTTTTCTCGTCGCTGGCCGATAACGCCCTGCTCGTGGCCGCGATCGCGCTCCTCATCCAGTCCGACTCGCCCGGCTGGCTCACGCCCTACCTCAAGTTCTTCTTCGTGATCTCGTACGTGGTGCTCGCGCCCTACGTCGGCGCGTTCGCCGACCGGTTGCCCAAGGGCCAGGTGATGCTGCTCAGCAACAGCATCAAGATCGTCGGCTGCCTGATGATGCTGTTCCACGTCAACCCGCTCATCGCCTACGCGGTGGTGGGCCTGGGCGCCGCCGCCTATTCGCCCGCCAAGTACGGGATCCTCACCGAGTACCTCCCGCCCACGAAACTGGTGCTCGCCAACGGCTGGATCGAGGGGCTGACCGTGGCCTCGATCATCCTCGGCACAGTGCTCGGCGGCGTGCTGATCAACGCGCGCGTGTCGGGAATGCTCCTCAACGTGGACCTGCCCTTCTTCGAGACCGGCATCGACACCGCGGCCGAAGCGGCCATTGCCCTGATCGTGTCCTTCTACGCGATCGCGGCGATATTCAACCTCTACGTCCCCAATACCGGCGTGCCGCTGAAGTTGCTGCCCGCCAACCCGCTGCACACGCTGGTCGATTTCTTCGGCTGCTTCAAGCGCCTGTGGGCCGACAAGCTCGGCCAGATCTCGCTTGCCGTGACGACGCTCTTCTGGGGCGCGGGGGCGACGCTGCAGTTCATCGTCATCGAATGGGCGCGGCACAACCTCGGCTTCGACCTCTCCCGCGCCTCGATCCTGCAGGGCGTGGTCGCCTTCGGCATCGCGCTGGGCGCAGTGATCGCCTCGGCGCGCGTCAAGCTGCATCACTCGGTGCGCGTGATCCCGCTGGGCATCGCGATGGGCCTCATCGTGCCGCTCATGGTGTTCGTGCACAGCATCTGGATCGCGATCCCGCTCATGATCCTGATCGGCGGCCTGGCCGGGTTCTTCGTCGTGCCGATGAACGCGCTGCTGCAGCATCGCGGCCACAACCTCATGGGTGCAGGCCGCTCGATTGCGGTGCAGAACTTCAACGAGAACACTTCCATTCTCCTGATGATCGCAACCTACTCCCTCCTGATCGCCCTGGGCGTCTCGATCGGCTGGGTGAT
>JANNWA010000033.1:0-4932 GCA_031408275.1 Pseudomonadota bacterium | reverse complement strand
GGGCCTGCCGATGATCGATACGAAGGGCAGGCCGGGCTCGCGCCGCGCGCTGATCGGCTTTCCCCATCCCAAGGCCACGGGCGGGATCCTGATGCACCTCGTGCAGCGCGATGGCTGAGGACCTCGTCCTCGCCGCGCGCGAAGGCGACTGCCTCGTCGTGAGGCTCAACCGCCCGGACGACGGCAACGCCATCAGCCTCGCGGTCGCGCAGGCGCTGCTCAACGTCGTCGAGCGCGTCGAGGGCGACGGCACGCTGCGGGCCATGGTCATCACCGGCTCGGGCCCGCGCTTCTTCTGCACCGGCGGCGACGTCAAGGCCTATGCAAAAGTCAGCGGGCCGGCGGAACTCAACGCGGTGTTCGACCTGATCCGCGACCTGCTCGACCGCATCGAATCCCTCCACTGCCCGGTCATCGCGGCGATCAACGGCTACGCGGTCGGCGGCGGCTCCGAGCTGGCGCTGGCCTGCGACCTGCGCGTGATGGAAACGTCGGCGCAGATCGGCTTTCCGCAATCGCGCCTCGGCATCCTGCCCGGGTGGGACGGCATCGAGCGCCTGCTGCCGCTGGTCGGCCGCGCGGCAACGACGCGGCTCCTGCTCACGGGCACGCGCGTGCGCGCCGAGGAAGCGCAAGCGCTCGGGCTCGTCGATGAGGTGGCGGCCGACGGCCATTCGGTCGCGCGGGCGCTCGAACTGGCGCGCGTGATCGGCGAAACCGCACCGTTGTCCTCGGGCGCGATCAAGACCGCCATCCGCGACGCACTCTCAGGCGACGCGCAGGGCGCGCGGATGCGCGCGCGGGACGCGTTTGCGCGGCTCTGGTTCACTGAGGACCACAAAGAGGCCGAGCGCGCGTTCGCCGAGAAGCGCACGCCGCGATTCCACGGAAAATAACGAGGCGGAACATGCTGAAAATTCTGGGGCGCAAGAATTCTTTCAACGTGCGCAAGGTGCTGTGGACCTGCGACGAGATCGGCATCCCGTTCGAGCGCGAGGACTGGGGGCGCGGGTTCAGGCCGACGCGCACGCCCGAGTTCCTAAAGCTGAACCCGATGGCGCAGGTGCCGGCCGTGATCGACGGCGACCTCGTGATGCGCGAATCGCACGCCATCATCCGCTACCTGTGCGCCAGGCACGGCGCGAAGCAGCTCTACCCGGACGACCTGGCCGAACGCCAGAAGATCGAGGCGTGGATGGACTGGGTGGCCTACGACGTGACCCACTCGATGCGGGGCGCCTTCCTCGGCGGGCAACTGAAGGAGCCGCCCTGGAACAACGAATGGTTCGTGGGGCAGGGGCGCACGGACCTCACGGGGCAGATGAAGCTCGTGAACGATCACCTCGTCACGCACGGGCCGTACATGATGGGCGCGCGGTTCACTCTCGCCGACATCCCGGTGGGGCTCGTCGTCAACCGCTGGTACTCGCTGGTCGCCCTGGAGCGCCCCGACTATCCGGCCCTTGCGGCGTACTACGAACTCCTGACCGAGCGGCCCGCGTACCGCGCGCACGGGCGCAACGGGTTGCCCTGAGCCGGGGCAGGGCCAGTGTCCGGCTGCGCGATCGATTCACCGCAGCCCTGCCGGCATTTGCACTGTGGCCCAGTGCTACACTCGTCGGAGAAGCAATAACCAAGTCGTTCCCGGGGAGTGTGCATGGCAAAGGCGGGGAAGCAGCAGTCCAAACCGGTCGCGCCAGCGGCGAAGAAGAAGCCGATCGCAGCGAAGAAAGCCGTCAAGGCAGCCGCGCCCGTAGCCCCGGCCAAACCGTCCAAGCGCGCGAAGGCAAGCAAACCGGCCACCAAGCCGGCGAGCCTCTGGGAGGACCTCAGGCCCGGCCCAGCCAATTTTGTGCCGCTCTCGCCGGTGACATTCCTGCCGCGCGCGGCGGAAATCCATCCGGACCGCACCGCGATCATCCACGGCAGCCTGCGCATCAACTACGCGCAGTTCTACCGGCGCGCGCGGCGCCTCGCTTCGGCGTTGCAGCGGCGCGGCGTGCAGAAGGGAGACGTGGTGTCGGTGATGCTCCCGAACATCCCCGCGATGCTCGACGCGCACTTTGCTGTTCCCGCGCTCGGCGCGGTGCTGAATGCAATCAACACGCGCCTCGACACGGAGACTATCGCCTACATCCTCAAGCACGGCGAGGCGAAAGTGCTGATCGTCGACCGCATGTATGCCGGCGTGGTCGGCCCGGCCCTGAAGAAAATCAAGCGCAAGATCCTCGTGATCGACGTCGACGATCCCCTGTACACCGGGCCGGGAGAGCTGCTCGGCGAGATGAATTACGAGGCGTTCCTCGCGACCGGGGACGCCGCGCATCCGTGGAAGCTGCCCGACGACGAATCCGACCCGATCGCGCTCAACTATACGTCCGGCACCACCGGCCGGCCCAAGGGCGTGGTCTACCACCATCGCGGCACGTTCCTCGAATCGATGGGCAATATCGCGGCCTGGCCGCTGCCCGCGAAGCCGGTGTATCTCTGGACCCTGCCGTTGTTCCATTGCAACGGCTGGTGTTTTCCGTGGTCGGTGACGGCGATGTGCGGCACCCACGTCTGCCTGCGGGCGGTCGACCCTGCGGTGATCTATCCGCTGATCGTGCAGCACCGGGTCACCCACCTGTGCGGCGCGCCGACGGTGCTCTCGCTGCTCGCCTCCGCGCCGGTGGAACAGCGCAGGGCGTTTACCCATGCGGTGCATATCCTGGCGGCCGGTTCGCCGCCACCCGCCAAGGTGTTGCTCGCCATCGAAACGCTGGGCTTCAGCGTGCTGCACGCCTACGGCATGACCGAACTGCAGGGGCCATCCACTACCTGCGCGCCGCAGGAGCGCTGGACGGCGCTGCCGGCCGACGAGCGCGCCACGCTGATGGCGCAGCAGGGCGTGCGCTACCAGGTGGTTGAAAGGCACATCGTCGGCGATTCGCTCACCTGCGCGCCGGTGCCGCAGGACGGCACGACCGTCGGCGAGATCCTGGTGCAGAGCAATACCGTGATGCTCGGCTACCTCAAGGACGCGAAGGCCACGGCGGACGCGTTCCACGGCGGCTGGATGCACACCGGCGACCTCGCCGTCTGGCATCCGAGCAGCTACGTCGAGATCAAGGACCGCAAGAAGGACATCATCATCTCGGGCGGGGAGAACATTTCCTCGGTCGAGGTCGAGATCGCGCTGTACAAGCATCCGGCGACCCTGCTCGCCGCGGTCGTCGCCAAGCCCGACGAGAAGTGGGGCGAGACGCCGTGCGCTTTCGTGCAGCTCAAGCCGGGGGCGGAGGCGACCGAGGCCGAGTACATCGCCTGGTGCCGGGACAACCTCGCGCACTTCAAGGTGCCGAAAAAAATCGTGTTCGGCCCGCTGCCGACCACGGCCACGGGCAAGATCCAGAAATTCGTGCTGCGCCAGCAGGCGCAGGGGATGAAGTAAGTCAAACAATCGAAACCAAGGGGACAAGGCAATGACAATCAATCGACGTGATTTTCTCGGTGCGGGCCTCGCGGTAGTCGGCGCCGGGTTGGCGGGATGCGCGGGGTCGGGATCCGGCAACGGCCAATGGGAAACTCTGGTGGACGGCACCCGCATCCCCATCGACTGGCGGCCGCTCGGCGAGGGCAACTGGAGCGTTTTCGAAGGCACGCTGCAGGGCAAGAACGGCAAGGCGGGCTATCTGGTCTCGCCGAAGTCGTATAAGGACTTCGAGATCCGGGCCGAATTCTGGGGCGACGAGGAAGCCAATAGCGGGATCTTCATCCGCTGCCAGGATCGTGCCAAGGTCGGCGCGGCCACCTCCTACGAAGTCAATATCTGGGACAAGCGCCCCGACCCGAGGTACGGCACCGGCGCGATCGTAGATTTTGCCACCGTCGCCACGCCTTATCCCAAGTCCGCCAACCGCTGGAACGTGTACGAGATCACCGCCCGCGGCGATCGCGTTACGGCGCACCTCAACGGGCAGCAGACCGCCGACCTTGTCGGCGCCAAGTTCCTCGAGGGGCCCTTCGCGCTGCAGTCGGCCGGCGGGACGATCCGCTTTCGCAAGGTCGAGATCCGCGTGCTCTAACCGGGATGGGACGCTAGGGCGGGGCGCATGACCCGGCCCTACGCCACCGGCCGCCCGCGCCTCGCCATGGGGTTCGCGCTGGCCGCTTCGGTGGTGGTGTCGTTCGCCGACGCCATCGCCAAGTGGCTGGTCGCCGAGTATCCCGTGGCGATGGTGTCCTGGGCGCGGATGGGCTTCATCACGCTGATCCTCGGGACGGTGGGCACGGTGCAGCTCGGGCCGCGCATCGTGCGCCCCAACGCGTGGCGGCTGCAGGTGCTGCGCGGGCTGTCTTCCGTCGTCGGCACCTCGGCCGCGTTCCTCGGGTTCCGGCTGATGCCGCTCGCCGAGTGCCTCGCCATCATCATGGTGGCGCCGGTGCTGGCCAACCTGCTGTCCCACTGGTGGCTGGACGAGCCCGGCGACGCGCGCAGCTGGTTCGCGGCGCTGGCGAGCTTTGCCGGGGTGCTGGTGATCGCGCGGCCGGGGTTCGGGGTGTTCTCGTGGGAGGTCGTGTACCCGGTGGTGTGCGCGCTGTCGCTCGCCTTCTTCCAGGCGAGCACGCGGGCCCTGTCCGGGAGGGACGACCCGCGGATCACGGCTTTCTTTGGTCCCGCCGTGGCGTTCTGCGTGTTTTCCCTCGCGATGCCTTTCAACTGGGTGATGCCGCATTCGTGGTTCGACGCCGGGTTGTTCGTTGCTCTTGGCGTCATCGTCGCCGGCGTGCAGGTGCTGCAGACGCAAGCGTACCGGCACGGCACCACGCACGTGATCGCGCCGTTCACCTACGTCTGCATCGTGATGTCGGTGTGGCTGGGGTGGCTCGTGTTCGGCGCGGTGCCGGATCTGTGGTCGTTTGTGGGGATGGCGATCATTGCCGGGGCGG